>NZ_DATIGV010000165.1:0-5189 GCF_035481345.1 Hydrogenophaga sp.
GCCTGCGCCAGCCATGCTGGAACCGGATCGGGCCTGAAGAACAGCACCACCACCGGCAGGATGAAGCTGAGGAAGCCCGGAACGATCACCGGCGCCGGAATCCGCCGGGCGTAGAAGCCGTGGTATCCGATGTACTCGGCCGATCCCACCTTGGCGAAAAGGGGGTAGATCACGAGCTGGGCAAACCAGATCGTGCCCAGGGAATAGAACATGACGGCGGTGTTGACCAACAACACCCAATGAGGAGCATTCATGGCGGTTCGGGGTTTCAGGAACTCACCCCCCACAAGCGGCCGCCCGATGGAATCGGTGGCGATGGTGGAAACTGCGGAACGAACTCGCCGCAGAGTGAGCAGGACCCCGATGATCGGCCTGGTCGTGCCGGATGGCCACCCTGCCAGGGGAGGGCATCAGATGGAAAACCTATCCGCATGCCGCGGTGGTTGGCTTGACTTGGCGCGGCTGGCGGGGATCGAACCCACGACCCTCGGCTTCGGAGGCCGATACTCTATCCACTGAGCTACAGCCGCGCAGAGCCACGCATTCTAGCGGCTTGCTCGGGAACGCCCGGGCCCGCCATAGGCGCTAGATATAATCGCGGGCTGTCCGCCGACGCCCGGCGCGCACTGCCAGACACTGCCAGAAGGCCTTGAAGGCCCGCCTGCCACCCCCCTGAGGACCCCATGAGCGACCACGATTCCCATACCGGCCCCATCAAGACGCCCGCCCAGCTAATGTGGACGTCGCTCTTTGCCTTCGTGGTCCCTGTCTTCATCATCATCGGCCTGGTCTATTTCGTGACCTCGGCCAACAAGCCCGGCGCCGGCGCGGTCGACACCGAACTCGCGGTCGCTCAGCGCATCGAGAAGGTCGGCACCGTGGAGATCCGCGACGCCAACCGCCCGCTGGAAGCCGGCGCCACCGTGTACAAGGCCCAGTGCGCCGCCTGCCACGACGCGGGCCTCGCGGGCGCCCCCAAGTTCGGTGACGCGGGCGCCTGGGCCGCGCGCATCGCCACCGGCTACGAATCGCTGCTGAATTCCGCCCTCAAGGGCAAGGGCGCCATGGGCCCGCAAGGCGGCGGCGCCTTCCGCGACCCCGAGATCGGCCGCGCCGTGGTGCACATGGCCAACGCCGCTGGCGCCAAGTTCGCCGAACCGCAAATGGCCGCGCCCGCGGCACAAGCCGAGGCCGCTCCGGCGCCCGCGCCGGCCGCCGCACCTGCCGCTCCTGTGGCAGCAGCCCCCGCAGCGGCTCCCGCGCCGGCCCCGGCCGCTGCGGTCGCCGCCAACGGAGAAGCCCTCTACAAGCAGGCCTGCACCGTGTGCCATGCCGCTGGTGTGGCTGGCGCACCCAAGACGGGCGACAAGGCAGCCTGGGCGCCCCGCATCGCACAGGGCGTGGAGGCCCTCACCGCCAGCGCGATCAAGGGCAAGGGCGCGATGCCGCCCAAGGGTGGTGCGATGTCCGCCTCGGACGCCGAGATCAAGGCCGCCGTGCAGTACCTGATCGATCGCGCCAAGTAATCGCGCGACCCCTCAAAAAAGGCCGGTCACTGACCGGCTTTTTTCATGGCCTCGGGGCTGCGCACGAAGCCGAAGCGCGCGGGCAGATCGTCCGCGCGCACCGCCTCCGGTTGCCAGCGCCCCGCCTCCACCGCGTCGGCCGCCAGCACCATGTCGGCCGTGTGCACCAGGCCCACGCCGCGGTCGGTGTCGAGGTACAGCCGACCTTCCTCGTCGAGCAGGCTGGCGTGCACCGCCACCGGCTCGCCATCGTGCGCCTGCACCGAGCCGTCGGGCTGCAGCCGCCACACCCAGGGCGTGTTTTCCAGCTCCACGTAGACGCGCTGCGGCCCGTTCTGGAAGAACCACTGGCCGCGCTCATCGGCGGCGTAGTTGCGGTGGATGAAGGCGATGAGCTTGTCGTGCCGCAGCAGTGAACCCTTGCTGCGCGCGAAGGGGCCGGCCGCCTGGGCGCGGTCGTCGCGCATGTACCACTGGCCGCGCGCGTCCAGCCCCAGCCAGCCGTGGCAGTGCGGCACGTTGGGCCATTTGGCGAGCGCGGCCTTGACGATGTCGTCCATGCGATGGGCTCAGGTGTGCGCGAGCAACCAGTGTCCCACCGCCTCGGGCATGGTGCGCACGTGGCCGGGCAATCCCCACGCGCCCAGCGAGGCGGCGAAACCCACGTGGCCGCCGTGCGCGGGCTGCCACAGCGTCACCCGCGCGCCCACCTCGCGCGGCTGGGGAAGCGAGTGGGCGGGCACGAAGGGATCGTTGAGCGCGTTGACGGCAAGCGCGGGCACGCGGATGCGCGCGAGGTGGGGCTTGGCCGAGGCCCGCGCCCAGTAGTCCTCGGCGTCGCGAAAGCCGTGCAGGGGCGCGGTGAAGATGTCGTCGAAGGCGTGGAGATCGCGTGCGGCGCGCAGGGCCTCGGCGTTGAACAGGCCGGGGTGCTGCGCGAGCTTGCCCAGGGCCTTGGGCTTCATGCTGCGCAGGAACATGCGGGTGTAGATCTGGCGGTTCAGGCCGCGGCCGATGGCGTGGCCGCCCGCCGCGAGGTCAAGCGGCGAACACACGGCGGCCACGGCCTTCACCACGGCGGCCGCGGCGTCGCCCGATTCACCGGCCCAGCGCAACAGCGCGTTGCCACCCAGCGAGACGCCCACCGCGATCAAGGGACGCTGCGGCTCAACGGTGGCGAAGCGGCGCAGGATCCAGTCGATCTCCTCGAAATCGCCCGAGTGGTAGGCGCGCGGCGCGCGGTTCATCTCGCCCGAGCAGCCGCGAAAGTGCGGCACGGCGTAGGCCAGCCCGCGCTCGGCAGCGAAGTCGGCGAAGGCCACGGCGTACTGGCTGGCCGAGGAGCCCTCGAGGCCGTGGAACAGCACCAGCCTCGGCGATTGCGCGTGCGCCGCGTGGCTGGCGTGATCGACGTCGATGAAGTCGCCATCGGGTGCGATCCAGCGCTCGCGCCGCCACTGTGGCGCCGGCCCGAAGTGCCGGCGCGCCAGCAGCGCGGGCCAGATGGTCTGCGCGTGCCCGCCGGGCAGCCACCAGGGCGCTCGGTAGGCCAACAGGTCGGTGCGCGGTTCGGGTTTCAAGTGGCGCGGCGGTTCAATGCAGCAGGGGTTTCTGGGTGGACAGCTCGGGCGGCTCGACGCGCGTGCCCGGGCTCGCGTGGTGCGCCACCAGGCGCCAGCCCTGCGCGGTCTTGATGTAGACGTTGGTGGCCAGCACGTAGGCGTGCTGCGGCCCGTCGTCGGTGAGCACGGCCACGCGCTCGACCAGGCTGTGCACGGCGCAGTGGCCGTCATCGTGGCGGTGCAGCTTCTCGGGCGTGGCCATCACCGCGCCGTTGGCGAACATGGCCTCGAAGGTGGCGCGAATGGCCTCGTGTCCGAGCAGGCGCGGGCCTCCCGGGTGCACGCAGACGATGTCCTCCTCTTCGGCCCAGCAGGCCATGAGGCGCTCGATGTCTGCGTGCTGCAGGGCGTCGTAGAACGCGGCTTCGGTGTCGTCCGGCGTGCCCGGTGGCAGCTTGGGTTTTCGCATGCGCGCATTGTGCCGCCGCGCCACGGACGCGGGGTATAGTGCCCGCGAACACGGAACCCCAAGGAGGCATCCATGCGCCGTCTGCTCTCGCTTCTGCTGATCTGCGTCACCGCCGTGCTGGGCGGCTGCGGCTACAACGATTTCCAGCGCCTGGACGAAGAGAGCCGCTCGGCCTGGGCCGAGGTGCTCAACCAGTACCAGCGCCGCGCCGACCTGATCCCCAACATCGTGGCCACCGTGCAGGGCGAGGCCAACTTCGAGCGCGGCACGCTGGAGGCGGTGGTCAACGCACGCGCCAAGGCCACCTCGATCCAGGCCACGCCCGAGCTGCTCAACGACCCCGCCGCGATGCAGAAATTCCAGGCCGCGCAGGGCGAGCTGGGCAGCGCGCTCAGCCGCCTGATGGTGGTGGTGGAGCAGTACCCCAACCTCAAGGCCAACCAGGGATTCTCCGATCTGCGCGTGCAACTCGAAGGCACCGAAAACCGCATCGCCGTGGCGCGCAACCGCTACATCCAGGCCGTGCAGGCCTACAACGTGCTGGCGCGCAGCTTCCCCAGCAACCTCACGGCCATGGTGTTCGGCTACCAGCCCAAGGCCAACTTCAGCGTGACCAACGAGGCCGAGATCAGCACACCGCCCAAGGTGGATTTCGGCACACAGAAGCCCTGAGGCCCGGGCCGAACGCACATGCCCGCGCCCGACGCGGTGACGCCCGTCCCATGATCACGCCGCTGCTGCGCACCCTGCTCGCGCTGGCCCTGGGGCTGGCCGCGGCGCTCGCCGGGGCGCAGGGCGTGCAGCCCGTGCCCGAGCTGCGCGCGCGGGCCATGGACCTCACCGGCACGCTGGACGCCGCCGCGCTGCAGCGGCTCGAAGAACGACTGGCCGGCTTCGAGCGCGAACGCGGCACGCAGATCGTGGTGGTGCTGGTGGCCAGCACGGCGCCGGAAGACATCGCGGATTACACCCAGCGCCTGGGCGATGCCTGGAAGATCGGCCGCCGCGAGGTGGGTGATGGCCTGCTGTTCGTGATCGCCAAGGACGACCGGCGCATGCGCATCGCGCCCGCCAAGGCGCTCGAGGGCGCGATCCCCGACCTGCTGGCGCGCCGCATCCTCGATCAGGCCGTGGCACCAGCGCTGCGGCGCGGCGACTTCGCGGGCGGCATCGACGCGGGGCTCACACAGATCATGGCCGCCGTGCGCGGCGAGGCGCTGCCACTGCCATCGCCGCAGCCTTCAACGGGCCGCGGCGCGGGCGAATGGACCGACGCCCTGGTGTTCCTGCTGTTCGCCGTGCCCATGGTGGCGGGCTTCATGCGCCGCGCCTTCGGCCGCGGCCTGGGCATTCCCCTCACGGGCGCGGCCGCGGGCGTGATCGCCTGGCTGCTCACCTCGGTGCTGTGGGTGTCGGCCGGGGCGGCGGTGCTGGGCATGCTGGTGGCCGTGTTGGCGCGCTTCATGCCCGTGTCCGTCCCTTCGTCCCGTGGCCGGGGCGATCGCTGGGGCGGAGGGGGTGGCTGGGGTGGCGGCGGCCGCGGCGGATTCGGCGGCGGCGGCGGATTCAGTTCCGGTGGTGGTGGCAACTTCGGTGGCGGTGGCGCCTCCGGCGGCTGGTGAGGGATACGGC
>NZ_DATIGV010000166.1:0-1799 GCF_035481345.1 Hydrogenophaga sp.
CGCGGAGGCGGCGAAAGAGATCAAAGGCCTGATCGGCGCCAGCGTGGAGCGCGTGGACGCGGGCTCGCGCCTGGTGGCCGATGCGGGCCAGACCATGAGCGAGATCGTGGGCTCGGTGCAGCGCGTGAGCGACATCATCGGAGAGATCACGGCGGCCTCGGGCGAGCAGAGCGAGGGCATCGGCCAAGTGAACGTGGCGGTGAACCAGCTCGACCAGATGACGCAGCAGAACGCCGCGCTGGTGGAAGAGAGCGCGGCCGCCGCGCAGAGCCTGAAGGAACAGGCGGACCGCCTGGCCCAGGTGGTGCAGGTGTTCCGCATCGGCCAGGAAACGGCCACGCCGGCGGCCCTGCCCGTGCCCAAGGCCGCATCCGCAGCCACATCCGCGCCTGCGGTAGCGGTCGCGGTCGTGAGTCCCAAGGCCCCGGCGGCCGCCCCGGCCAAGCCGGCGGCGACGCTCGTGCCGACCAGCACCAAGGCCGCGCCCGCGGCCCAGGCAACACCCACGCCGCGCGCGGCGCCCGCTCCCACGATCCCCGCGCCAAGCACGGCGGAAGGTGAGTGGGAGAGTTTCTGAACAAGGGGACGGCACGCGCCGTCCCTTGCCTTGCCGGTCGTTGGAGAGCAATGAAATGAACGTGATCAACCGATTCAGGATCGGGCCGCGCCTGTACCTGGGCTTCGCGCTGGTGCTGATGCTGCTGGCGGGTCTCACGGGCACCGCCTGGTACAGCCTGAGAGCCTCGCAAGCCGCCACCGCCCGCGTGGTCGAGATGGACCGGCTCGCCGGCCTCACCCAGGAATGGCTGATGAGCACGCAGATCAACATCAACCGCGTGATGGCCCTGGCCACCTCGCGCAACGACCCCGCGGTTGACAGCCACTTCAAGCCCCTGATCGCGCAGGTGTCGGCTCGCATCAGCGAGGTGCAGAAGGAACTCGAGTCGGGCATCCAGAGTGAGCGCGGCAAGGTGCTGCTCAAGGAAATTGGCGAGCGCCGCAGCGCCTACATGGGCGTGCGCAAGACCTATTTCGACACGCTCAAGAACGGCGATGCCGCTGGTGCCCAGCAGCTTCTGGGCAATGCCCTGATGCCCGCGGCCCAGGCCTATGGCGACAAGCAGCAGGAGCTGTTGAACCTGCAGCGCCAGCTGGTGGCCGAAGCGGTGACGGCGTCCGAGGCCACGAGCAACCGCCAGGTGGGCGTGTTGCTGATCATGGCGCTGGCCGCCATGGGCCTGGCCCTGGTGCTGGCCTGGCGCATCACGCGCTCCGTGACCGTGCCCCTGACCCAGGCCGTGGGCGTGACCCGCGACGTGGCCCGGGGCGACCTGACGCGCGACGTGAGCACCCCGCTCACCGACGAGCTGGGCGACCTGCTGCGCGCGCTGGGCGACATGAAAACCTCGCTCACGCACACCGTGAGCCAGGTGCGCAGCGCCACCGACAGCATCAACACCGCCTCGCAGGAAATCGCCACCGGCAACCAGGACCTGAGCAGCCGCACCGAGCGGGCCGCCTCGAACCTGCAGGAGACCGCGGCGAGCATGGAGCAACTCACCGGCACGGTGCGCCAGAGCGCGGACTCCGCACGGCAGGCCAATCAACTGGCGGCGACCGCCGCCGAGGTGGCCGCGCGCGGCGGCTCGGTGGTCTCTCAGGTGGTCACCACCATGGACGAGATCAATCAGAGCTCCAGGAAGATCAACGACATCATCGGCGTCATCGACGGCATCGCCTTCCAGACCAACATCCTGGCGCTCAACGCCGCGGTGGAAGCGGCCCGCGCAGGTGAACAG
>NZ_DATIGV010000167.1:0-4239 GCF_035481345.1 Hydrogenophaga sp.
CGCGCGCCGCTGGCGCAAGATGGTGGGCGGCGGCCTGCGCCAGGCGGGCCTGCTCGCGGCGGCGGCCTCGCACGCGCTGGACCACCACGTGAACCGCCTCGCCGATGACCACGCGCTCGCGCAGCGCCTGGCCCAGGGCCTCGCGACCATCGAGGGCCTCACGGTGCGCTCGGCGCAGACCAACATCGTTTTCGTGGACGTGGCCAATGGCCGGGGCCCTGATCTGCTCGCCCACCTGGAGCGCCAGGGTGTGCTGGCCACTGGGCTGATCGGCCTGCGCTTCGTCACGCACCTGGGCGTGGACGCGGCCGGCATCGACCGCGCGCTGGCGAGCGTGCGCGACTTCTTCCATCAACCTGCGCCGGCTGGCAACGCTTCACGCGGCCACGCAGTGTACTGAACGGAGCCCACCATGCCCGAGCTGCCGCAACTGCTTCTGTTCATCGCGGCCGGCTGGCTGCTCAACCTCACGCCTGGCCCGGACGTGCTCTATATCGTCAGCCATGGCCTGCGCAGCGGCGCACGCGCCGGCATGGTGGCGGCGTTGGGCATCATCAGCGGCTGCTTCGTACACGTCTTCGCCGCGGCCGCGGGGCTCAGCGCCTTGCTCGCCACCTCGGCCACCGCGTTCACGGTGCTCAAGTGGATCGGCGCGGCCTATCTGTTGTGGATGGGCGTGAAGCTGCTGCTTTCGCGCGGTGGGCGCTTGTCGCTGGACGAGGGCTCGCCGGTCGAGACCGATCTGTGGGCCGTGTGGCGCCGCGGCTTCCTCACCAACGTGCTGAACCCCAAGGTCGCGCTGTTTTTCCTGGCCTTCGTGCCGCAGTTCATCCGCCCCGACGCCGCGCACCCGGCGCTGAGCTTCCTGCTCCTGGGTGTGCTGTTCAACCTCAACTCGCTGCCCATCAACCTGGGCTACGCCTGGCTGGCCGCCTGGGCCGCGCGGCGCCTGCACACGCTGCAGCGCGTCATGGGCTGGATGGACCGCGCCGCTGGGGCATTGTTCATCGGCTTCGGCCTGCGCCTGGCCTTCACCGATCACCCTTCTTCCCGAGCCTGAGGAGACGCAACACATGGTCCAACGCATCCACCACATCACGCCGCAGGAGGCCCTGCAGCGCACCATCGAGCACCGCGAGATCTTCCACGACGAGATGCTGCACCTCATGCGCCTCATCATGAGCGGCGAGATGTCGCCCGTGATGATGGCCGCGCTCATCACGGGCCTGCGCGTGAAGAAGGAAACCATCGGCGAGATCACCGCCGCCGCGCAGGTGATGCGCGAGTTCTCCACCAAGGTACACGTGGCCGACAAGACGCACCTGGTCGACATCGTGGGCACGGGCGGCGATGGCTCGCAGACCTTCAACATCTCGACGTGCAGCATGTTCGTCGCGGCCGCGGCGGGCGCGCGCGTCAGCAAGCACGGCGGGCGCAGCGTCTCCAGCAAGAGCGGCAGCGCCGACGTGCTGGAGAGCCTGGGGGTCAACATCAACCTCACGCCCGAGCAGATCGCGCGCTGCATCGAGCAGGTGGGCGTGGGCTTCATGTTCGCGCCCAATCACCACCCGGCCATGAAGAACGTCGCGCCGGTGCGGCGCGAGCTCGGCATCAAGACCATCTTCAACATCCTGGGTCCGCTCACCAACCCGGCGTCCGCGCCCAACATCCTCATGGGTGTTTTCCATCCCGACCTCGTCGGTATTCAGGTTCGCGCCTTGCAGCGCCTGGGCGCTGAACACGCCGTGGTGGTCTATGGCCGCGACGGCATGGATGAAGTCTCGCTGGGCGCGGCCACCATGGTGGGCGAGCTCAAAAACGGCGAGATCGTCGAATACGAAATCCACCCCGAGGACTTTGGTCTGACCATGGCCAGCAACCGTGCGTTGCGCGTGGACACGCCAGAGGCCTCGCGCGACATGCTGCTGGGCGTGCTGGAGCGCCGCGAGGATCCGGCCTTCAAGGCCGCGAGCGAGATCGTGGTGCTCAACGCGGGTGTGGCGCTGTACGCCGCCAACGTCGCGGCCGACGTGGAGGCGGGCATTGCTTTGGCGCGGCGCACGCTGCACTCGGGCGCAGCGCTAGCCAAGCTCGAGCAGCTCAAGGCCTTCGCGGCGGCGTGAGGAGGCGGACATGAGCGACATCCTCGACAAGATCGTGGCAGTGAAGCACCAGGAGGTGGCGGCCGCGAAGAAAAAACGGCCGTTGGAGGCGATGCGCGAAGACGCCGAAAGCCGCGTGCTCACGCGCGACTTCGTCGGCGCGCTGCGCGCCAAGATCGCCGCCGGCCAGGCGGCTGTGATCGCCGAGGTAAAGAAGGCCAGCCCCAGCAAGGGCGTGCTGCGCGAGGACTTCATTCCCGCGGACATCGCGCAGAGCTACGCCGAGGGCGATGGCGCCGTCAGCGCGGCCTGCTTGTCGGTGCTGACCGATCGGCAGTTCTTCCAGGGGTCGGCCGACTACCTCAAGCAGGCGCGCGCCAGTTGCGAGTTGCCCGTGCTGCGCAAGGATTTCATGGTCGACCCGTACCAGGTCTATGAGGCGCGGGCCATGGGCGCGGATGCCATCCTGCTCATCGCGGCCTGCCTGGACGACGCGCGCATGGCCGAACTCGAGGCCATCGCCATGGACCTGGACATGGCCGTGCTGGTCGAGGTGCACGACCGTGAGGAGTTGCAACGGGGGCTCAAGCTCAGGACACCGCTGCTGGGCATCAACAACCGCAACCTCAAGACCTTCGAGGTGTCGCTACAGACCACGCTCGGCCTCTTGCCCGAGGTGCCGGCCGACAAGCTGCTGATCACCGAATCGGGCATCCTCACGCGGGCCGACGTGCAGTCCATGCGCGCGGCTGGGGTGCACGCCTTCCTGGTCGGCGAGGCCTTCATGCGGGCGGAGGAGCCGGGTCTGGCGCTGGCCGAGCTGTTCGCATGAAGCTGCAAAGCGCCAGCTTCGCGCACTGGTCCGTGGCGTCTGGCTGGGCACCGGTGGTGGACGCGTTCGCGGCTTCGCCCACGGGGATGTCGCTCGCCGCCTTCCTGGCGCAGCGCCTGGCGCAGGGTGCCACCATCTACCCGCCCGAGCCCCTGCGCGCGCTCGCGCTGACGCCGCCCGATTCGGTGCGTGTGGTAATCCTGGGGCAGGACCCGTACCACGGCCCCGGTCAGGCCGAGGGCCTGGCCTTCTCCGTGGCGCCGGGCGTGAAGTGGCCGCCCAGCCTGCGCAACATCTTCCTGGAGCGCCAACGCGACCTCGGCCTGCCGCCGCCCATGAGCGGTTCCCTGGTGCGCTGGGCCGAGCAAGGTGTGCTGCTGCTCAACACCTGTCTGACGGTGGAGGACGGTGCGCCTGCCAGTCACGCCGGGCGAGGTTGGGAAGTGCTTACTGACGCTGTGATTCGCCACGTAGGGGCATCGGTGAATCCCCGGGCCTTTCTCCTCTGGGGCGCTCACGCTCAGAGAAAAGCGGCTCTGATCGACTCCCGCCATCATCTGCTGCAGGCCAACCACCCCTCGCCGCTGTCCGCCCGGCGCGGTCCGACGCCCTTCCTCGGCTGTGGGCATTTGGGCGCCGTCAACGCCTGGTTGGCCCGTCAGGGCGGTGCGCCCATCCAGTGGTGAGGCCCCGTCCTGAGACACTGGGCGGCTGCCACATTTCCATGGCATAATCGTCGGCTGCGCTATGGAGGGGTGCCCGAGTGGCTAAAGGGGGCAGACTGTAAATCTGTTGGCTTACGCCTACGCTGGTTCGAATCCAGCCTCCTCCACCAAAGCGCGACCGATGTGACATGCCAGCCCGGGCGGGAGTAGTTCAATGGTAGAACCCCAGCCTTCCAAGCTGATGACGCGGGTTCGATTCCCGTCTCCCGCTCCATGTCCTGTTGGCTGTGAGTGATAGTTTCCCGGGTGTCGGCTCAGCCGGCGCCTTGGCCCATGTGGCTCAGTGGTAGAGCACTCCCTTGGTAAGGGAGAGGTCGCGGGTCCGATTCCCGCCATGGGCACCAGTTGCTTGATTGGGTGTTTCGGCAATTTCGTTTTTGGAGCTGAAGAAATGGCTAAGGAAAAATTCGAGCGGACCAAGCCGCACGTGAACGTTGGAACGATCGGGCACGTGGACCACGGCAAGACGACGCTGACGGCGGCGATCACGACGGTGCTGGCGAGCAAGTTTGGCGGCGCGGCCAAGGCCTACGACCAGATCGACGCGGCTCCGGAAGAGAAGGCGCGCGGCATCACCATC
>NZ_DATIGV010000168.1:0-3737 GCF_035481345.1 Hydrogenophaga sp.
ATGAACGCCCCCACCCATCCCGACCAGGCCGAGCGCCTGGCGCGCGCCGAGCGCCAGGCCGCCGTGGTGCAGGCTCTGCGCCCGCTGCTGCCCGCGCACGCCCTGCTCTGGCAGCCCGAGGACACCATTCCCTACGAATGCGATGGCCTCACCGCCTACCGCGAACGCCCGATGGTGGTGGCCCTGCCCGAGACCGAGGCCCAGGTGTCGGCCGTGCTCAAGGCCTGCCACGCGCTGGACGTGCCGGTGGTGGCGCGCGGTGCCGGCACCGGTCTGTCGGGCGGCGCCATGCCGCACGCCCGGGGCGTGGTGCTGTCGCTGGCCAGGTTCAACCGCATCCTGCGCATCGACCCGCGCTCGCGCACCGCCACCGTTCAGGCCGGCGTGCGCAACCTCGCCATCAGCGAAGCGGCCGCGCCGCACGGCCTGTACTACGCGCCCGACCCGAGCAGCCAGATCGCCTGCACCATCGGCGGCAACGTGGCGGAGAACTCGGGCGGCGTG
Organism: Hydrogenophaga sp.; assembly: GCF_035481345.1. Classification (GTDB taxonomy): domain Bacteria; phylum Pseudomonadota; class Gammaproteobacteria; order Burkholderiales; family Burkholderiaceae_C; genus Hydrogenophaga. The sequence goes on from NZ_DATIGV010000168.1 coordinate 505, forward strand.
CACTGCCTCAAGTACGGTCTGACGATCCACAACGTGCTGCAGGTGCGCGGCTTCACCATCGAGGGCGACCCCATCACCTTCGGCGGCGAATCGCTCGACACCCCCGGGCTGGACCTGCTTCCCCTGGTGGTAGGCAGCGAGGGCATGCTGGCCGTCACCGTCGAGGTGGTGGTGAAACTGGTGCCCAAGCCTCAACTGGCGCGCTGCATCATGGCCAGCTTCGACGACGTGCGAAAGGCCGGCGACGCCGTGGCGGCGGTGGTCGCCGCCGGCATCATCCCGGCCGGCCTGGAGATGATGGACAAACCCATGACCGCCGCCGTCGAGGACTTCGTGCGGGCGGGCTATGACCTGTCCGCCGAAGCCATCCTGTTGTGCGAGAGCGACGGCACGCCAGAAGAGGTGGCTGAAGAAATCGAGCGCATGAGCGCCGTGCTGCGCGGCTGCGGCGCCACCGCCATCGCCGTCAGCCGCGACGAGGCCGAGCGCCTGCGTTTCTGGAGCGGGCGCAAGAACGCCTTCCCCGCCAGCGGGCGCATCAGCCCCGACTACATGTGCATGGACTCGACCATCCCGCGCAAGCGCCTGGCCGACATCCTGCTCGCCATCCAGGCCATGGAGACCACCTACGGCCTGCGTTGCGCCAACGTGTTTCACGCGGGCGACGGCAACCTGCACCCGCTGATCCTGTTCGACGCCAACGACCCCGACCAGCTCCAGCGCTGCGAGCGCTTCGGCGCCGACATCCTGGAGACCAGCGTCGCCATGGGCGGCACCGTGACCGGCGAGCACGGGGTCGGCGTCGAAAAACTCAACAGCATGTGTGTTCAATTCAGCACAGAAGAGAACGAGCAGATGTTCGGCGTCAAGCGCGCCTTTGATGCCAAAGGCTTACTGAATCCGGGCAAAGTGATCCCCACCCTGCAACGTTGTGCGGAATACGGCCGCATGCTGGTGCGCGGCGGGCAGCTGCGACACCCGGATCTCCCCCGCTTTTAGGGTGCAATTCGGCGCAGATGGGCCCCAGGGCTGGGGTACATTGCCGCAATGAGCGCCCGCCTTTCGCCCACCGATGCGCCCCTGGCCCGCCGCGACGGCGAGGCCGGCGTCAGCGAACGCGAGCGGGCCATGGCGCTGGAGCTGCGCACGCTGCGCGCCGAAAACGAGTACCTGCGCCAGCGCTACGCGCAGCAACTCAGCGGCCTGAGCCCCAGCACCGACGCCAGCCAGAAGCAGTTCCACGCCGACCTCCCGCTGCAACTGGCGTCGGCACTGGACGCCAAACGTGAAGGCCGCCCGGCCCTGGCCAAGCTCGAATACGAAGCCCTCTTCGGCGCGCTCGCCAGCGTGTTCCCCATCGGCGTCTTCCGCACCGACGAAGGCGGGCTGCTCACGCACATCGACAGCCAGCTCCAACAGATCTTCGGCCTGCGCAGCGAGGATTTCCCCAACTTCGGCTGGCTCGGCCGCGTGCACCCCGACGACCTGGAGCGCGTACAGGCCAGCTGGGTGCGCGGCATCTCGCGCGGCGAAAGCCTCAACGTCGAGTTCCGCATCGTCAAGCCGGGCAACGAGACCGTGCACGTGCTGGTGCGCAACGCCCCCCTGCGCGACGCCAGTGGCCGCGTCGTCAGCCAGCTCGGTTTCGTTCAGGACATCACCACGCTGCGCGTGCTCGAGGCCGAGGCGCGCATCAAGGACGAACTCAATCGCCAGATCATCGCCAGCAGCCCCGACTGCACCAAGGTGCTCGACCTGGAGGGCCGCGTGGTGCAGATGACCGAACAGGGCTGCCGCCTCGTCGAGGTGGACGACTTCGAAGAGGTGCGCCTGAGCGACTGGACCACCTGGTGGCCCGAGGAAGGCGGCACGCTCGCGCGCGACGCCGTGGCCGCCGCGCGCCAGGGCAAGGGCTCGCGCTTCGTGGCCTTCGGCAACACCTTCAAGGGCACACCCAAGTGGTGGGACACCGCGCTCACGCCGATCTGCGACGCGCAAGGCCAACCGGTCATGTTGCTGGCCGTCTCGCGCGACATCACCGAGCTGCACCAGCAGCAGGACGAGATCCGCCGCTTCAATGCCGAACTCGAAAAGCGCGTGAAGGAGCGCACCGAGGAACTGGCCGATGCCAAGGAGCGCGTGAGCATGGCCTTGGCCGAGGCGCAATCGCTCTACAACCAGGCACCCTGCGGCTACCACTCGTTCGACGCCAATGGCACGCTGGTGCTCATCAACCGCACCGAGCTCGACTGGCTCGGGTACGAGCGCCACGAGGTCATCGGCAAGCTCAACGTGCGCGACATGCTGCAGCCCGGCGACCAGGGGCCCGTCCTGGACCGCCTGGCCCGCCTGGTGGCCGGCGAGAAACTCGATCCGATCGAGACCGTGGTGCGCCGCCGCGACGGCAGCAGCTTCCCTGCGCTCGTCAGCAGCACGGCCGTGCGCGACAGCAAGGGGCGCTTCCTGCGCACCAACAACACGCTGATCGACATCACGGCCTCGAAGGCGGCGCAGCAGGCACTGGCCGCACAAGCCCGGTTCATGCAGACGATCAGCGACCACGCGCCGGTGCAGATCGCCTTTTTCGACCGCGATCTGATCTGCCGCTTCGCCAACGCCAGCTATTCCCGCTGGTGCGATGGCCGCCAGAGCGGGGGCGTGGTCGGCCGCCATCTGAGCGACATCGCCGACCGGCAGGTGTACGAGTCCGTGCGCGACCGGCTGGACGCCGCGCTGGCGGGCGAGCCGCAGCGCTTCGAAGGGGAACGCCGCTTCCCCGGTGGCGATCCGTACTACGCCAGCATCGAATACATCCCCTTCCAGGTCGACGGCGAGGTGCAGGGCCTGATCATCCAGATGATCGACATCACCGACCGCAAGGCCTCGGAGGACCGCGTCTCGCAGGCCAACCAGCGGCTCGCGCGCGCGCTCGAACAGGCCAATGCGCTCTACAACCGCGCGCCCTGCGGCTACCACTCGCTCGACATCGACGGCGTGTTCGTCTCGATCAACGACACCGAACTGGAATGGCTGGGCTACACACGCGACGAGGTCGTCGGCAAGCTCAACTTCCGCGACGTGATCCCCGCGCACCAGGTGGCGCTGCTGGAATCGCGCACCAGCCGCATGCTGCAGGACGACGCGCTGGAGGGCGTCGAGTACGAAATGCAGCGGCGCGACGGCACGCGCTTCTACGCGCTGCTGTCATCGGCCGCCGTGCGCGACGCGCAGGG
>NZ_DATIGV010000169.1:0-12704 GCF_035481345.1 Hydrogenophaga sp.
GGGGCTGGCGCGGGCGCCGAAGCCGCCGCGAGCGGCGCGGGCAGCGGCTACTGGATCGGCGTGGCCGTGGGCGCACTCGCGCTCGCGGTGTTCTACGCGCTGTTCAGCTACGCCCGGGTCGAGATCTTCAAGATGCTGCTCTCCAGCTTCTTCCCGCTGATGGTGCTCATCCTGGCCGTGCTCGGCTCCATCGTGTTCGGCCTGGCGACGCCCACCGAGGCGGCGGCCGTGGGCGCCTTCGGCGGCTTCCTGCTGGCCGCCGCCTACCGGCAGCTCACCTTCAGCGTGGTCAAGGAGAGCGTGTTCCTCACGGCCAAGACCAGCGCCATGGTGTGCTGGCTGTTCGTGGGCTCGGCCATCTTCTCGGCGGCCTTCGCGCTGCTGGGCGGCCAGGAGCTGGTGGAGCAGTGGGTACTGGGCATGAACCTGTCCAAGACCGAGTTCCTGATCCTGTCGCAGATCATCATCTTCATCCTGGGCTGGCCGCTGGAGTGGACCGAGATCATCGTGATCTTCATGCCGATCTTCATTCCGCTGCTGGACAACTTCGGCGTCGATCCGCTGTTCTTCGGCCTGCTGGTGGCGCTGAACCTGCAGACCGCGTTCCTGAGCCCGCCGGTGGCCATGAGCGCGTTCTATCTGAAAGGCGTGGCGCCGAAGCACGTGACGCTGAACCAGATCTTCGCCGGCATGATCCCGTTCATGGGCATCCAGATCATCGCCATCGTGCTGCTGTACCTCTTCCCCGGGATCGGCATGTGGCTGCCGTCGGTGCTCTACAACTGATCACCGCTCATCCCGCACGGGGGCGCTTCGGCGCCCCTTTTTCATGGTTTGCCGCTACCATTGACGTTTACGTTAACGTCAACTTGACGGTACCCGGTTAGGGTATCGCTCACCCTTCACGACACCCCCGCCATGCCCGACGCCCGTGACGCCCGCCTGCCCTTCGCCGAGTCGGTGCTGCGCGCTCCCAAGGGTTCGCGCTGGCGCGACTGGCAGATCGACCCCGATGCCACCCGGCCGAAGGTCTCGCTCGACGCGCTGGCCCCGGACGGCAAACCGTTTTCCGGCGGCGACAAGGCCGCCGACAAGGAGGCCGTGGAACGGCTCGCGGGCGAGATCGACGCCCTGCAGAACGTGTTCCACCCCGACGGCCGCTACAAGCTGCTGGTGGTGCTGCAGGGCACCGACACCTCCGGCAAGGACGGCACCGTGCGCGGCGTGTTCGGCCGCACCAGCCCGCTGGGCGTGCGCACCGTGGGCTGGAAAGCGCCCACCGAACCCGAACGCGCACACGACTTCCTCTGGCGCATCCACCAGGCCATGCCGGGCAACGGCGAGATCGTCGTCTTCAACCGCAGCCACTACGAGGACGTGCTCGTGCCCGTGGTCAACGGCTGGATCGACAAGGCGCAAACGCAGCAGCGCTACGCGCACATCAACGACTTCGAGCGCCTGCTGGCCGAGACCGGCACCGTGATCCTGAAGTTCATGCTGCACATCGGCTTCGACGAGCAGCGCCAGCGTCTGCAGGACCGCATCGACGACCCCGAGAAGCACTGGAAGTTCAGCCTGGGCGACCTGGACGTGCGCAAGCAATGGCCCGCGTACCAGAAGGCCTACGAGGACCTGCTGGGGGCCACCAGCACGCCCTGGGCGCCCTGGTCCGTGGTGCCCGCCAACAGCAAGACCCACCGCAACCTGATGATCGCCACCATCGTGCGCGACACGCTCCAGCGCCTGGAGCTGCGCTTCCCGCCCGACGACCCCGCGCTGAAGAGCCTTCGCGTCGACTGATTCCACCCGAGAGAGACAAGCCATGACCCAGCTGAGCGCCGACTACCAGGCCCTGACCCAGTACCGCCCGAAGCACAAGGTGCGCTTCGTGACGGCCGCGAGCCTGTTCGATGGGCACGACGCGGCCATCAACATCATGCGCCGCATCCTGCAAGGCATGGGCGCCGAGGTGATCCACCTGGGCCACAACCGCAGCGTGGACGAGGTGGTGACCGCCGCCCTGCAGGAAGACGTGCAGGGCATCGCCATCAGCAGCTACCAGGGCGGCCACGTCGAGTACTTCAAGTACATGGTCGATCTGCTGAAGGCACGCGGGGGCGAGCACATCCAGGTGTTCGGCGGCGGCGGCGGGGTGATCGTGCCGAGCGAGATCCAGGAGCTGCAGGCCTACGGCGTGACGCGCATCTACAGCCCGGAGGACGGCCAGCGCATGGGCCTGCAGGGCATGATCGGCGAGATGGTCATGCGCTGCGACCGCGACCTGTCCCCGCACGCGCCCACGGCCCTCAAGGCCATCCAGGGCCAGGGCGAGGCGCAGTGGCGCGCGCTGGCCCAGCTCATCACGGTGATCGAGAACGGCCAGGCCGACGCGGGCCTCGTGCAGGCCGTGCGCGATGCGGCCGCCGCGACGAAGGTGCCCGTGCTGGGCATCACCGGCACCGGCGGCGCGGGCAAGTCCTCGCTCACCGACGAACTCATCCGCCGCCTGCGGCTGGACCAGGGCGATGCGGCGCGCGTGGCCGTCATCAGCATCGACCCCTCGCGGCGCAAGAGCGGGGGCGCGCTGCTGGGCGACCGCATCCGCATGAACGCCATCGCCCCGTGGCAGAAAGGCCCGCGCGTCTTCATGCGCAGCCTGGCCACGCGCGATTTCGGCAGCGAAATCAGCGCGGCCCTGCCCGACGTGATCGCCGCCTGCAAGGCCGCGGGCTTCGACCTCGTCATCGTCGAAACCTCCGGCATCGGCCAGGGCGACGCGGCCATCGTCCCGCACGTGGACGTGCCGCTGTACGTGATGACGCCCGAGTTCGGCGCGGCCAGCCAGCTCGAGAAGATCGACATGCTCGACTTCGCCGAGTTCGTGGCCATCAACAAGTTCGACCGCAAGGGCGCCGCCGATGCGCTGCGCGACGTGGCCAAGCAGGTGCAGCGCAACAAGGAAGCCTGGGGCAAGCGCCCGGACGAGATGCCGGTGTTCGGCACCATGGCCGCGCGCTTCAACGACGACGGCGTGAGCGCGCTGTACCAGGCGCTCAAGCCCCGCCTGGCGGAGCTTGGGCTGGCCCTGAACGAGGGCACGCTGCCCGTAGTGGGCGTGCGCCACAGCACCAACCAGACGCCCATCGTGCCGCCCGCGCGCACGCGCTACCTGGCCGAGATCTCGGACACCGTGCGCGGCTACAAGAAGGCCGTTCGCGAGCAGGCGCGCCTGGCGCGCGAGATCCAGCAACTGCGCGCCAGCGCGCAGATGCTGCGCATCGACAAGCCAGAACGCTCACGCGCCGCCGAGGCCGTGATCGACCTCGCCCAGGTGCGCGAACTCGACCAGGACCCCGGCGCGCGCAAGCTGCTGCAGCAGTGGCCCGACATGCAGAAAGCCTATTCGGGCGACGAGTACGTGGTGAAGATCCGCGACAAGGAGATCCGCACCGCGCTCACCACGAAGAGCCTCTCCGGCACCGTGATCCGCAAGGTCGTGTTGCCGCCGTACGAGGACCACGGCGAGCTGCTCAAGTGGCTGATGCTGGAGAACGTGCCCGGCAGCTTTCCCTACACCGCGGGCACCTTCGCCTTCAAGCGCGAGGGCGAAGACCCGACCCGCATGTTCGCGGGTGAAGGCGATGCGTTTCGCACCAACCGCCGCTTCAAGCTGCTCTCCGAAGGCATGGCCGCCAAGCGCCTGTCCACCGCCTTCGACTCGGTCACGCTCTACGGCAACGACCCCGACCCGCGCCCCGACATCTACGGCAAGGTGGGCAACTCGGGCGTGTCCATCGCCACGCTGGACGACATGAAGGTGCTCTACAGCGGCTTCGACCTGTGCCACCCGGCCACCTCGGTGTCCATGACCATCAATGGCCCGGCGCCCAGCATCCTGGCCATGTTCATGAACACGGCCATCGACCAGAACCTGGAGAAGTTCCAGGCCGACAACGGCCGCGAGCCCACCGCCACCGAGGCCGCGAAGATCCGCGAATGGGTGCTGGCCAACGTGCGCGGCACGGTGCAGGCCGACATCCTGAAGGAAGACCAGGGCCAGAACACCTGCATCTTCAGCACCGAGTTCAGCCTGAAGGTGATGGGCGACATCGCCAGCTACTTCGTGCACCACGACGTGCGCAACTTCTACTCGGTCTCCATCAGCGGCTACCACATCGCCGAGGCCGGGGCCAACCCGATCAGCCAGCTCGCCTTCACGCTCTCCAACGGCTTCACCTTCGTGGAGGCGTATCTGGCGCGCGGCATGCACATCGACGACTTCGCGCCCAACCTGAGCTTCTTCTTCAGCAACGGCATGGACCCCGAGTACACCGTGATGGGCCGCGTGGCGCGGCGCATCTGGGCCGTGGCCATGCGCGAAAAGTACGGCGCCAACGAGCGCAGCCAGAAGCTCAAGTACCACGTGCAGACCAGCGGGCGCAGCCTGCACGCGCAGGAGATCCAGTTCAACGACATCCGCACCACGCTGCAGGCGCTGATCGCGATCTACGACAACTGCAACTCCTTGCACACCAACGCCTTCGACGAGGCCATCACCACGCCGACCGAGGACTCGGTGCGCCGCGCCATGGCGATCCAGCTCATCATCAACCGTGAGTGGGGCCTGGCCAAGAACGAGAACCCCAGCCAGGGCAGCTTCATCATCGAGGAGCTGACCGAACTCGTGGAAGAAGCCGTGCTCTCGGAATTCGAGCGCATCGCCGAGCGCGGCGGCGTGCTCGGGGCCATGGAAACCGGCTACCAGCGCGGCCGCATCCAGGACGAGTCCATGCACTACGAGATGCTCAAGCACACCGGCGAGCTGCCCATCATCGGCGTCAACACCTTCCGCAACCCGCACGGCGACACCACCCCGCAGTCGCTGGAGCTGGCGCGCTCCACTGAGGAGGAAAAGCAGAGCCAGCTCAAGCGTCTGCAGGATTTCCACACGCGCCACGCGGCCGAGGCGCCTGCGATGCTCGAGCGCCTCAAGCGCACCGTGATCGACAACGGCAACGTGTTCGAGGTGCTGATGGAGGCGGTGCGCTGCTGCTCGCTGGGCCAGATCACCGGCGCGCTGTTCGAGGTGGGCGGCCAATACCGACGCAACATGTGACGGCACCGCCCGCATAGGACCAGGTGCGCGCCGTTCTCTTCAACCCCAGCGCCCGCGCCGGCCGGGCCGCCGCGCTGTTGCCGGCGCTGCGCCAGGCCCTGCCCGCCGACGTGGCCTTGCACGTGCCCGACAGCGCCGAGGCCGCGCTCGCGCTGCTGCACGCCCTGCCCCGCGGCAGCCGTGTGGTGGCGGTGGGCGGCGACGGCACCCTGCACCGCTGGCTGCCCGCGCTCATCGAGCGCGACCACGAACTGGGCCTGGTGCCGCTGGGCAGCGGCAACGACGTGGCGCGCGCGCTCGGCCTGGACCACGACGCGCCGCTGTCCTGGGTGTCGCACGCGCTCAATGCCCCCGCCGGCTTCATCGACCTGGGCCTGGCCCTCTGGCACGACGACCAGGGCCGCGCGCGCGAGAGCCACTTCATCTCCAGCCTGAGCGCGGGCTTCGACGCCGCCGTGGCGCGCCGCGCGCTCGACGGCCCGGTCCGCCTGCGGGGCCTGCCGCGCTACCTGTGGGCCACGTTGCGCGAGCTCGCGGCCCTGCGCACCTGGGCGCTGGACATCACGGTGGACGGCGAGCACCTGCACAGCGGCCCCGCCCTGTTCGCCGCCAGCCTGAACACGCCCACCTTCGGCGGCGGCATGCCGGCCACACCGGGCGCGCGCACGCACGACGGCCTGCTCAATCTGCTGCTGGCGGGGCCGTTCACGCGCCGCGGCGCGCTGCTGATGCTGCCGCGCCTGCTGCGCGGCAGGCACCTGGGCCACCGGCGCATCCGCACGCAGGCCTTCGAGGCCCTGCTGATCCTGGCGCGTGGCGACCTGCCCCTGGCCGCCGACGGCGAATGGCTGGGCCTGGCGCGCTCGGTGCAGGTGGTGGTGCGGCCATCGGCGCTGCGCGTGGTGCGCAAGGGCTGATCAGAAGTCGTGGGCGCGCGCGCCCTCGCGGTCCACGATGACGGCCGCGTCGCCGGTGACGACCACGCCGCGCCCGGCGCCGGGGCGCACGCGCACCTGCCGGTAGCCCGGCACGCCCAGGTCCATGCCGTCCTTGAGCGCCTGCCCCTGCAACAGGCGGTGCGCAAGCCGGTTGAGCGCCAGGCCCGCGTCGCGCGGGTCCCAGAAGCCGATGGCCTGGATGGCGCCAGCCTCCAGCAACACCCGGCTGCGCTGCGGCAGGCCCGTGCCCACCACGCAGACCTGGCCCGCGCGGCCGGCTTCCAGCACCGCGCGTCCGATGCCGATCACGTCGCTGGAGGCCGTGCCCTGGAAACCGCGCAGGCCGGGGTGGCGCTGGAGCAGTTCACGCGCGCGCTGGTAGGCCTGCTCGGCGTCGTCGTTGGATTCGTTCAGTGGTTCGATCAGCGCCAGACCCGGGTGCCTGGCCGCGTTGGCCACGGCGCCGTCGATCCAGCGCCGGTGGGTGCGGCTGCCGCGCGTGCCCACGAAGCTGGTCCACTGGCCCTGCCCGCCCATGCAGGCGGCCAGGCGCTCATTGAGCGCGGCACCGAAGGCCTCGTTGTCGAAGGCCTCGAGGTCGGCCTGGGTGTTGACCAGGTTGTCGGCCTCGTGCGTGACCACCACGATGCCCCTGGCCATGGCGCGGCGCGCCACGTCTTCCACGGCGGCCGGGTCGGTGGGCACGATGGCCAGGGCCTGCGGCGGCTGCTCGCGCAACAGGTCCTCGATCAGCCGCAGTTGCAGCGCGGGCTCGGCGCGCGCCGGCCCGTACTGGCGGGCGCGCACGCCCTCGGTGGATTGCTCGAAGGCCCGAACGCCTTGGGCCATGCGGTCGAACCAGGGCAAGGGCGTGACCTTCACCACCGTGGCGATCTCCTGGGGCGGCGGGGGCGCCAGCGTGGCCTGCGCGGCGGCCACCGTGCAAGCGAACAACAGGCCGGCGCCCGGCAAGGCGCGCTTCAGAAGGGACAACGTGGCGAACTCCTGTGGGGGGCCCCGTCGGGCGGGGCCGCGAGTCTAGGAGCGCGCCACGCGCGGAACCCAATGGGGTATCTGGGCCCGCGCTCGGGGCTCAAGGCGCCGACTGCAGCGCCCCGGCCACGCGGGCGCCCCCGCCGATGGCGCGCAGCACGAAGGGACGCGGCGTGTCGTTCACGTAGGCGGCGTCGGGCACGCCCGACAGGCCGATGCGGGCCTGCAGGGCGCTGTTGGGCCAGAAGTTCGGGGCGCTCACGTTGGTGGCGCCGGGAATGTTGGCCGCCACGTCGAAGACGTTCTGGCTCTGGCTCACGTTGCCGCTGGCGAAGCCGCCCGTGATGAGCGCGGGGCTGGCGGTGCCCGCGAACAGGTTGGCCGTGAGGCTCACGCTGCTGGCGCCGCTGGCCACATACAGGTAGCCGCCGCCCGTGCGCGTGCTCACCAGGGTGTTGTGCACCAGGTGCAGCGAGCGCGCGGGGTTGGACAGCCCTTCCAGGCCATAGGACACCAGGTAGGCGTTGTCGGCGTTGGGGCCCTTCTGCAGGAGGTTCCCGCGCAGGACGACCTGGCCACCGTTGGGGAAGTCGACCTGGTAGCTGGCGGTGCCGCTGGGGCCGTCCATGAAGTAGCTGTTCTCGATCAGGCTCTCGCGCGCGCGGCTCTTGAGGTTGTGCCCGATGCGGGCCTGCCGGAAGAAGCTGGCGCGCACCACCAGGCGGTCGATCTGGTTGACGTAGAGGTTGTGCGTGTAGCCATCGCCGCGCCCGTTGCCCGCGAACTCGGAATAGCTGATGTCGATGCTGCCGTTGCCGGGGTTGGACAGCAGGCCGTTTTGATTGTCGTAGAAGCCGCTGTTGACGATGCGCAGCGTGCCGCTGGTGTGTTCGGCGCGGATGCCCGCGCCGTTCTGGTCGGGCACGGTGGCGTTGTGGAAGGACACACCATCGACCGTGACGTTGGCGCCGCCGATGACCCAGATGCCCTTGCCACGCGCGTTCTGGCCGTCGGCGTACATCCGCGCGTGCCCGCCCACGCCGCACAGCGTGAGGTCGCTGGCCGTCCACTGCGCCACGGCGGCCGAGCCGCGGTAGTCACCCGCGCTGATGCGGATGGTGTCGCCGGTGCGCGCGGCGGCGGCGGCGGCGCTGGGCGAGGCATACGCCTTGCCGGGACCGACCTCGAGCACGCGCCCCGCGGGGTTGGCGCAGGCGGCGCCCAGCCCGGGGCCGGCGCCGGGCGGCAGGGGCGTCACGCCCGAAGGCGGCACGGGCGATGGGGATGGATTCTGGGCGGGGGATTCCGAACCGCCGTCTCCGCCTCCACCGCCACAGGCGGCCAAGGCGAGAACCAGGGAAGACAGCAGGAGCAGGCGATGAGACATAAGGCAACACCAGGGCCCCGCACGAACGCGGAGCCAGACAAGGAGACAAGGGGATGGGCTCAGTATCCGGTGCGCCCGGGCATCGGCCGGCCCAACAGGCGGTAGCGATTCGTAAAAGTCGCACCGAGAATGCGCCCATGAACACCTCCATCCGCCTCATCGGCGTACCCACCGACATCGGCGCCGGCGCGCGCGGCGCCTCCATGGGCCCTGAGGCCCTTCGCGTGGCCGGCCTCGCGGCCGTGCTGGAGGCGCAGGGCCTGTCCGTGAGCGACCTCGGCAACCTCGCCGGGCCGTCCAACCCCTGGCAGCCACCCCACAACGGCTACCGCCACATCGACGAGGTGCTGGCCTGGAACCTCAGCCTGCACGGCGCCGTGCTCACCGAACTGCGGGCGGGCCACCTGCCCCTGGTGCTGGGGGGCGACCACAGCCTGGGCCTGGGCTCCATCAGCGCCGTGGCAACGCATTGCCGGGAAAGACACAAAAAGTTGCGCGTGCTGTGGCTGGATGCGCACGCCGACTTCAACACCGCCGCACTGACGCCCAGCGGCAACCTGCACGGCATGCCCGTGGCGCTGCTGTGCGGCCTGGGGCCGCCCGAGCTCACGGGCATCGGCGGCCATGTGCCCGCGGTGCAGCCCTCGCAAATCCGCCAGATCGGCATCCGCAGCGTGGACCCGGGCGAGAAGCGCCTGGTGCACGAGCACGGCCTGGAGGTCTTCGACATGCGCTACATCGACGAGATGGGCATGCGCCACACCATGGAGCAGGCCCTGGCCGGCGTGGACGCCGACACCCACCTGCACGTGAGCTTCGACGTCGATTTCCTGGACCCGGAGGTGGCGCCCGGCGTGGGCACCACCGTGCGCGGCGGCCCCACCTACCGCGAGGCGCAACTGTGCATGGAGATGATCGCCGACACAGGCCGGCTGGCCTCGCTGGACGTGATGGAGCTCAACCCGGCACTGGACGTGCGCAACCGCACGGCGGAGGTGGCGGTCGACCTCATCGAGAGCCTGTTCGGCAAGTCGACCCTCATGCGAAAGCAGTCCCCGGCGCGCGTGCCCTGATCATGTCCACCGCCTTCTCGGCGATCATGATCACGGGCGCATTGGTGTTGCCGCTCACCACGCGCGGCATCACCGAGGCGTCCACCACGCGCAGGCCCCGCACGCCGTGCACGCGCAGCTCGGGGTCCACCACCGCGTGCTCGCCCACGCCCATGCGGCAGGTGCCCACGGGGTGGTAGATGGTGTCGGCGTGGTTGCGCACAAACTGCTCGATCTGCGCGTCGCTGCGGGCCTCGGCCGAGGCGCGCGACTCGACACCGCCGAAGCGGGCGAGCGCGGGCTGGCCCAGCAGTTGGCGCATGAGCTGGAAGCCGCGCACCAGGCGCGCGGCATCGTCCGGGTCCTGCAGGAAGGCGGGGTCGATCAGCGGCATCACCTGCGGGTCGCGGCTGGCCAGGCGCAGCGTGCCGCGGCTCTTCGGCCGCAGCAGGCACACGTGGCAGGAATAGCCATGGCCAAACACCGTCTTGCGACCGTGGTCCACCAGCTTGCCGATCACGAAATGCAGCTGCAAATCGGGAATGGCCTCGTCGGGTGAGCTGCGGATGAAGCCGCCCGCCTCGGCGAAGTTCGTGGTCAGCAGGCCGGTGCGCGCGCGCCGCCACTCGGCGATGCCGCGCAACGCCGCCCACACACCCTTGAACGACAGTCCGAAAAGTTCGGTCGCGCGCGGCGCGTTGACCACCTGCACCACGTCCACGTGGTCGTGCAGGTTGGCGCCCACACCCGGCAGGTGGTGCACCACCCGGATGCCGTGCTCGCGCAGGTGGTCACCCGGCCCCACGCCCGAGAGCATGAGCAGTTGCGCCGAACCGAAGGCGCCGGCGCTGAGCACCACCTCGCCGCTGCCTTCCTTGCAACGCAACAGCTGCAGCGGTCCGCGCCCGCCACGGGCGCGGTACTCCACGGCCACGGCGCGCGGTGGCTGATCCGCTTCCTCGTTCATCACCACGCGGCAGACCAGCGCATCGGTGATGACGGTGAGATTGGGCCGGCCCAGGTGCGGCGTCAGGTAAGCCTTGGCCGCGCTGAAGCGCTCGCCGTTCCTGTGCGTCACCTGGTAGTGGCCGATGCCTTCCTGTTGCGCGCCATTGAAGTCGTCATTGATCGGGTAGCCCGCCTCGCGCGCCGCTTCGATGAAGTGCGGAACGAAGGGGTTGGGACTGGTGAGGTCGCGCACATTGAGCGGTCCACCCGTGCCGTGGAAGGCATCGGCGCCGCGTTCGTTGTGCTCGGCGCGCTTGAACAGGGGCAGCACGTCGGCCCAGGCCCAGCCCGGGTTGCCCTCGGCGGCCCATGCGTCGTAGTCGCTGGGGTGGCCGCGCGCGTAGATCATGGCGTTGACCGAGCTGGAGCCGCCCAGCACCTTGCCGCGCGGCTGGTAGCCGCGCCGCCCGTTCAGGCCGGGCTGCGGCACGGTCCCGTAGCACCAGTTGGCCTGGCCGTTCTTCGCCAGCACGGCCAGGCCGGCGGGGCAGTGGATGAGCACGCTGCGGTCGGGAGGGCCGGCCTCGATGAGCGCCACGCGCAGGAACGGGTCCTCGCTCAGGCGGCTGGCCAGAACGCAGCCGGCCGATCCGCCGCCCACGATGATCACGTCGTACATGCTGTCTCCTGCATTGCCGCGGGCACCCGGATGGGTACGCGACAATCGGCGGCCAAGGTAGCAGGCGTCCCCTTCGCGGTGTAGGCAGGCGCGCCTAGCCCGATACACCCCGAGACGCCCGCGCCACTCGGGTTTCCCCTCATCCCACTCCCTTCTCGACGAGGTTTTCGCATGAGCAGCAACAGCATCCAGACCGTCGGCATCATCGGCTCCGGCACCATGGGCAACGGCATCGCCCAGGCCTGCGCCACCAGCGGCATCCGCGTGGTCATGGTCGACATCGCGCAGGCCGCGCTCGACAAGGGCCTGGCCACCGTCGCCGGCAGCCTGGACCGCTTGATCAAGAAGGAGAAGCTGACGGCCGAAGGCAAGGCCCAGGCGCTGTCGCTCATCAAGGCCAGCACGAACTACGAGGACCTCAAGGGTGCGCAACTGGTGATCGAGGCCGCCACCGAAAACGAGGGGCTCAAGCTCAAGATCCTGCAACAGCTCGACGCGCTGCTCGCGCCCGAGGTCATCGTCGCCACCAACACCAGCTCGATCAGCATCACCAAGCTGGCAGCCGCCACGAAGCGCGCCGACCGCTTCATCGGCATGCACTTCTTCAACCCCGTGCCCATGATGGCGCTGGTGGAGATCATCCGCGGCCTGCAGACCAGCGACGCCACGCACGCCACCGTGAAGGCCCTGGCCGAGGCGCTGGGCAAGACGCCCATCACCGTGAAGAACGCGCCGGGCTTCGTGGTCAACCGCATCCTGGTGCCCATGATCAACGAGGCCTTCTTCGTGCTGGCCGAGGGCCTGGCCACGCCCGAGGACATCGACGCCGGCATGAAGCTGGGCACCAACCAGCCCATCGGCCCGCTGGCGCTGGCCGACATGATCGGCCTGGACGTGTGCCTGGCGGTGATGAACGTCTACGTCGAGGAATACAACGACAGCAAGTACCGGCCCGCCCCGCTGCTCAAGGAGATGGTGGCCGCGGGCTGGCTGGGGCGCAAGACGGGGCGCGGGGTGTACACCTACTGAGGCGCCAGGCCCGGGCCCGCGCATGGCCGGGCGCCCCGGGTTGGCGCATCGCGGCTACTCGTCTTCACAGACCTTGCCCGTGGGGTAGGTCGTCGTGGTGCCGTGCAGGGCGCCCATGTAGGCCAGGTAGCGCCCGGCCCGCTCGGGGGTGTTGGCGGTGATGGCCTCGATCTTGAGAGTGATCGCGTGCCCGTCCCTTCGCACCTTGTAGTGCCGTTCCAATGGCAATCCAGCTTCTACCGTTTCTGACATGCATGCAGTGGACGCCATGCTGGCATCGGACAGTGCCAGCAGAGAGATCCGATCCTTGAGGTCGATCAGCAGCGACTTCTGCTGCACGCGCGCCACTTGCCGAGCCGCCTTCTTGACCGCATCGTTCACCGGCAACGCGGCAATGTAGGCATCGATGTCGTCACGGATGCCGTTGCGGTCGATGTCCGGCCCCGCGATGTCGGTAGAGCGGTCCAGAGCGGGCAATTCACCGGCTTTCTCCAGCGCTTCCAGTTGCTCCTTCATGCCGCGCTCGACGGGCTGGACCGGCTGGCCCGCTGATGAGGGCGAC
>NZ_DATIGV010000170.1:0-14054 GCF_035481345.1 Hydrogenophaga sp.
TGCTCGTCCGACTTCGTGGTGGCCGGCGAGTCCACGCGCTTCCTGGCCGGCGCCACGCGCGTGGCCATGGTGCCCGACGCGGGCGTGTCGGTCACGCTCACGCAGCTCGTGGGCTTTCGGCGCGCGATGGAGATCCTCATGCTCAACCCCACCATCACCGCCGCCGAGGCGAAGGAGATGGGCCTCGTCACGCGCGTGGTGGCCGACGAACAACTGATGAACGAGGCCTGGGCGCTCGCGCGCCAGCTCGCGGCGGGCGCGCCGGCCGCGCTGGCCAACACCAAGCGCCTCCTGTGGAACGGCATCGGACAAAGCGTGGAAGCGGCCATGCCCGAAGAGAACCACATCCAGGCCCTGCTGTCCGGCATGGCCGACGCGCGCGAGGGTCTGTCGGCGGTGATCGAGAAACGCGCGCCGCGTTTCATGGGGCGCTGAATGTCCGACGGCAAGACCGCGCGGCGACGCACCTTCGTCACGGGTGGGGCCAAGGGCATCGGCGCGGCCATCGTGCGCCGCCTCGTGGTCGACGGGCTCCAGGTGGTGTTCGCCGACTTGCAGGCGGACGCCGCGCAGCGGCTCGCGCAAGAGACCGGTGCCACGGCCGTCGTGCTGGACGTCTGCGACTTCGATCGCGTGCACGCCGTGGTCGCCGAACATGGCCCCTTCGACGTGCTGATCAACAACGCGGGCGTGGACCAGCACGCCTTTTTCACGAAGACCGGCCCGGCGGACTGGCGCCGCCTGCTCGGCGTGAACCTGGAGGCGGTGCTCAACACCACGCACGCGGTGCTGCCGTCGATGCAGGCGCAAGGCTTCGGGCGCATCGTCAACGTCGCCTCCGAAGCGGGCCGGCTCGGCTCGCGCGGCGGTTCGGTCTACGCGGCGGCCAAGGGCGGTGTCATCGCCTTCACGCGCTCGATCGCGCGCGAGAACGGCCGCCAGGGCATCACCGCCAACGTGGTGGCGCCGGGGCCTATCGACACGCCGCTGCTGCGCCAGGCCGTGGCCGAGGGCGGCGACAAGCTGATGGACGCGATGACCCAGGCCACGCTCGCGGGGCGGCTGGGAACGGGTGAGGAAGTGGCGGCCGTTGTGGCGTTTCTCGCGTCCGATGCCGCCAGCTACGTCACGGGCGAAGTACTTGGTGTGTCCGGCGGCATGGGATGCGGCGCATGAACAAGGGCCCCCACGCTCCGCCGCTGCGCGGGTCGCTGCCCCCCGAGGGGGCTGATCCGGCTTGGGGCGGCCCGGCGCCGGATCGTGCCTCGGTCGACACCGTCATCGCCCGCGTCAAGTCGGTCTACGGCCGCTGGCGCCGCGACACCCCCGTGGCGCAGATGCGCGCCGATTGGGACGCGCTGTTCAATGCCACCGGTGACGCCAGCTTCGAACCGGTGACCGCTGGCGGTGTGCCCTGCGCCTGGGTGACGGCGCCCGGCGCGCGCAGCGATCGCGTCATCGTCTATTTCCACGGCGGCGGCTTCCAGGTGGGCTCGCTCGCCTCGCACCGCGAGCTCATGTCGCGCCTGTCGGCCGAGGCCGGCGTGCGCGTGCTGGGCGTGGACTACCGGCTGGCGCCCGAGCACCGCCACCCCGCGCCGCTGCAGGACGCGTTGGCCGTGCTTGAATGGCTGCGGCGGCAGGGGTACGCCGCGCAGCACACCGCGCTGGCTGGCGATTCGGCCGGCGGCGGCCTGGCGCTGAGCGCGCTGCTCGCGCTGCAAGGCGAGGACGCGACGCCCGCCGCCGCCTTCCTGATGTCCGCCTGGACCGACCTGGCCGCCACGGGTGAAAGCTACGAGACCCGCGCCGCGAGCGACCCGATTCACCAGCGCCCCATGATCCAGGCGATGGCGCGCAACCACCTCGGCAAGGAGGGGGACCCGCGCGACCCGCTGGCCTCGCCGCTGTACGCCAGCGACGAGCAACTCGCGCACCTGCCCCCGCTGCTGTTGCAGGTGGGCGACCACGAAACCGTGCTGAGCGATTCCGTGGCCTTCGCGGCGCGCGTGAACGCGGCCGGTGGCCAGGCCGAATGCCAGGCCTGGCCCGGCATGGTCCACGTCTTCCAGCAATTCCCGGACGAGCTGCCCCAGGCGCGCGATGCGCTGCGACAGGGTGGCCACTTTCTCGCGGCCAAGCTCGGCCATGTACCCAACGGAGACCCCTCAGCATGATCGGAATCACCGCCTACGGTGGCTACGTGCCGCGCCTGCGCCTGTCGCGCCAGGCCGCCGCGCAGGCCAACGCCTGGTACGCGCCGCAATTCACCGGCCGCAAGGGCACACGCGCCTTCGCCAACTGGGACGAGGACAGCATCACCCTGGCCGTGGCCGCCGCGCGCGACTGCCTGGGCCCGGCGACATCACGCGATCGCGCGAACGTGCGCGCGCTGCTGCTGGCCAGCGACACGCTGCCCTTCGCCGAGCGCCTGAACGCGGGCGTGGTGGCCGGCGCGCTCGCGCTCGACGAGGGCATCGAGGCCATCGACCTCGGGGGCACGCAGCGCGCCGCCTTGTCCGCGTTCACCCAGGCCGTGGCGCGGGTGGCGGCCGGTGGTGGCGACACGCTGGTGCTGGCCGCCGACAACCGCCGCACGCGCGCGGCCAGCGCGCAGGAGCTGGAGTACGGCGACGCCGCCGCCGCGCTGCTCGTGGGCCGTGAGAACGTGCTCGCCGAGTACCTGGGCGCGGGCACCGTCACCGCCGACTTCGTGGACCACTTCCGCGCGGCAGGCGAAGAAGTGGACTACCACTGGGAAGAGCGCTGGGTGCGCGACGAGGGCATCACCCAGCTGGTACCGCGCGCCGTGAACGCAGCGCTGGCGCAGGCCGGCGTGGCCGCCAGCGAGGTGGACCACTTCATCTTCCCCAGCACCTTCGCCAAGATGGACCAGCAGCTCGCCAAGGCCTGCGGCATCCGGCCCGAGGCAGTGGTGGCCAACCTGAACGACGCCGTGGGCGACAGCGGCCTGCCGCACGGCCTGCTGCTGCTCGCGCACGCGCTGGAAACCGCGCGGCCGGGCCAGTGCGTCGTGCTGGCCCAGTTCGGCAGCGGCGCGCAGGCGCTGGTCTTCCGCGTCACCGACGCGATCGACAACTTCAAGCCCGTGCGCGGCGTGAGCCAGTGGCTGGCGCGTGGCATCGAGGAAAAGCACTACACGCGCTTCCTCTCGTTCAAGGGCCAGCTCGCGCTGGAGCGTGGCATGCGCGGCGAGGCCGACCGCAAGACCGCGCTGTCCACCGCGTGGCGCCACCACCAGGCGCTGCAGGGCCTGGTGGCGGGGCGCTGCGAGGTGACGGGCAGCGTGCACTTCCCGCCCTCGCGCCTGAGCTACGACGCCCAGCCGCTGCAGGACACGCAGAAGCCCCACCCGCTGGCCGACCGGCCGGCGCGCATCCTGAGCTGGTCGGCCGAGTACCTGTCGTGGCACCCGGCGCCGCCGCACCACTATGGGCAGATCGACTTCGAAGGCGGTGGCCGCATCCTGATGGACTTCACCGACCTGGAGGTCGGTGAGGTGGACAGCGGCACGCCGATGGAGATGGTGTTCCGCATCAAGGACATCGATGACCGCCGCGGCTTCACGCGGTACTTCTGGAAGGCCACGCCGGTGCGTGGCGCGAACGTTTAAGGAGCGGACCATGGCACACGGCATCAAGGACAAGGTCGCCATCCTCGGCATGGGCTGCAGCAAGTTCGGCGAGCGCTGGGACGCCAGCCCCGAGGACCTCATGCTCGAGGCCTACAACGAGGCCATGGCCGACGCCGGCATCGCGCCCGAGCAGCTCGGCGCGGCCTGGTTCTCCACCCACATGGACGACGTGGGCACGGGCCGCGGCGGCACGCCGATGAGCATCGCGCTGCGCCTGCCCAACATCGGCGTCACGCGGGTGGAGAACTTCTGCGCCGGCGGGTCCGAGGCCATCCGCGCGGCCGTGTACGCGGTCGCCGCGGGCGCCTGCGACATCGCGCTCGCACTCGGCGTGGAGAAGTTGAAGGACACCGGCTACGGTGGCCTGCCCATGGCCACCGTGGGCACCTACATCCCGCAGTGGTACCCCAACGCGGTGGCGCCGGCCAACTTCGCGCAGCTCGCCAGCGCCTACCGCGCCAGGCACGGCATAGCCGCCGACCTGCTCAAGCGCGCGATCTCGCACGTATCGGTGAAGAGCCACGCCAACGGCGCGAAGAACCCCAAGGCGCACCTGCAGAAGCCCATCACCGAAGAGCAGTGCCTGAAGGCGCCCACCATTGCGGCCCCGCTGGGCCTGTTCGATTGCTGCGGCGTGTCCGACGGCGCGGCGGCCGTGATCGTGACCACGCCCGAGATCGCGCGTTCGCTGGGCAAGAAGGACCTGGTCACCTTCAAGGCCTTGCAGGTGGCGGTGTCCAACGGCTGGGAGCTGCAATCCAGCGAGTGGGACGGCAGCTACGTGCACACCGCGCGCATCGCCGCGAAACGCGCCTACGCGGAGGCCGGCATTCACACACCGCGCGAGCAGATCAGCATGACCGAGGTGCACGACTGCTTCTCCATCACCGAGCTGGTGACCATGGAAGACCTGGGCCTCTCCGACGAAGGCCGCGCCGTGTACGACGTGCTCGACGGTCACTTCGACGCCGACGGCCGCGTGCCCTGCCAGATCGACGGCGGCCTCAAGTGCTTCGGCCACCCCGTGGGCGCCAGCGGCATCCGCATGCTCTACGAGATCTACCTGCAACTGCAGGGCCGCGCCGGTCCGCGCCAGCTCGCCGATCCCAAGACCGGCCTGATCCACAACCTCGGCGGACAGCCGTCGCAGAACGCGTGTTCGGTGTCGATCGTGGGTCTCGAAGGGGTCTGAAGCATGAACGACCAGGTCGTCCTGCTCGACCGCCCCGCGCCGCACGTGGCGCGCTTGCGCATCAACCGGCCCGACAAGCGAAACGCGATCGACCAGGCGGTGCGCCAGGGCTTCATCGATCACCTGCTCGCGCTGCAGGACGACGCCCAGGTGCGCGCCCTGGTGCTCGGTGGTGTCGATGGCGTGTTCTCCGCCGGGGGAGACATTCCGAGCATGCTCGGCCTGAACGAAGCCCAGGCGCGCGAGCGCATGCGCCACATCCACGTGCTGTGTCGCCTGGTGGCGGGTGCGCGCGTGCCGGTGGTGAGCGCCATGGAAGGCGTGACGGCGGGCGCGGCCGTGGGCCTGGCGCTGTTGGGCGACCGCATCGTCATCGGGCGCGGCGCGCGCGTGCTGTTTCCCTTTCTGAAACTGGGCCTGGCGCCGGACTGGGGGCAACTGCTCACGCTGCCGCGCCGCGTGGGCCTGCCCGTGGCGCGCCGCCTGCTGAGCGATGGCGATCCCGTGCAGGGCGAAGAGGCCTGGCGCATCGGCCTGGCCGACCTGATGTGCGAGGACGCCGAGGTGATGGACCGCGCGGTGGCACTGGCCGGCACGCTCGCGCAGTTGCCCACCGAGGCCTTCGCCCGCATGAAGCAGCGGCTGAACCAGCCCGCCGCCTCGCTCGACGACGAGCTGCAGCGCGAGGAGACCGATCAGGCCGTGTGCCTGCTCGGCGAGGATTTTCAGGAAGGCTACGCGGCCTTCCGCGACAAACGCGCCGCCGACTTCATTGCGCGGCCGGGAGCGAAACGATGAGTGAGACCCGCGTTCAGGCAGCGGTTGTTCAGGCGCCCGTTGTGCTGTCGCGCGAAGGCGCGGTCGGCGTGCTCACGCTCAACCGCCCCGAGAAGCGCAACGCGCTGGACCTGACGATGCGCGCCGCCATCGCCGCCGCCGTGCGCGAGCTGGAGGCTGACGAAACCGTGAGGGCCATCGTGGTCACCGGTGGCGACAGCGTGTTCGCGGCCGGTGCCGACCTGAACCTGCTGGTCGACAAGGGCGCGCAGGACGTGGCCAACATCGACCTCGGCCAGTACTGGGCCCCGCTGGCGAACGCGCGCAAGCCCGTGGTGGCGGCGGTCAGCGGTTTCGCGCTCGGCGCGGGTTGCGAACTCGCGCTCATGTGCGACTTCATCGTCGCCGACGCCAGCGCGCGGTTGGGTCAGCCCGAGCTGGCCGTGGGCATCATGCCCGGCGCGGGCGGCACGCAGCGCCTGGTGCGCACCGTGGGCAAGCAGGTGGCCAGCCTCATGCTGATGACGGCCGAGCCGCTCACCGGCGAGCGCGCCTTCCAGCTCGGCCTGGTGGCCGAACTCGTGCCCGAGGACCAGGCGCTTTTGCGCGCGCTGGAACTCGCGCGCAAGGCGGCGCGCATGCCACCGAAGGCCATCGAGGCCACCAAGCGCGTGCTGCGCCAGGGCGCCGACTTGCCGCTGGACGTCGCGCTCGCGCTGGAGAACCGCGAGTTCCTGCTGCTCTTCGATACCGAGGACAAGACCGAGGGCATGCGCGCCTTCCTCGACAAACGCAAGCCGCAATTCAACGGCCGCTGATCGCCGCACAAAAGAAGAGACTTCATGGCAACTGCATCTCCCACCACCATCGGCGTCGTCGGCGCCGGCACCATGGGCCGCGGCATCGTGCAGCTCTTCGCGCAGGCCGGTCACACGGTGTTCTGCCACGACGCGCAGCCCGGCGCCGCCGCGAAGGCCGTCGAGTACGTCGATGGCATGTTCGCGCGCGCGGTGGAAAAGGGCCGCATGACGGCTGCCGCGCACGAGGGCGCGCGCCAGCGCCTCAAGGCCTGCGACAGCCTGGCCGACCTCGCGGACTGCGAACTGGTCATCGAGGCCATCGTCGAAGACCTGGAAGTCAAGCGCGCGCTGTTCCGCGAACTCGAGGGCCTGCTCGGTGACGGCGCGATCCTCGCCAGCAACACCTCCTCGCTCACCGTGGCCGAGATCGCGGCCGCCTGCCGGCGGCCCGATCGCGTGGCCGGCCTGCACTTCTTCAACCCCGTGCCGCTGATGAAGGTGGCCGAGGTCATCGCCGCCGTGCGCACCGCGCCCGCCGTGGTGCGCCGCCTGCGCGAACTCACCGAAGGCGCGGGCCACCGCGCGGTGGTCACCGCCGACCAGCCGGGATTCCTCATCAACCACGCGGGGCGCGGCCTCTACACCGAAGGCCTGCGCATCGTCGAGGAACAGGTGGCCACGCCCGCCGACGTGGACGACGTGCTGCGCGAGGCCCTGGGCTTTCGCATGGGGCCGTTCGAGCTGCTGGACCTCACGGGCCTGGACGTGTCCTCGCGCGTGATGGCCTCGATCTATGAGCAGTTCCAGCAGGAGCCGCGTTTCCGTCCTTCGTCCCTGGTGCCGCCGCGCGTGGCCGCCGGCCTGTTCGGCCGCAAGAGCGGCGAGGGCTGGTACCGCTACGCCGAGGGGCAACAGCAACGTCCGCCTGCGCGGGCCGTGCCTGCCTTGCCCAACGCGCTGGCGGTGTGGGTGGACCCTGCCGCGAGCGGCGCGGCCGGGCTGCGTGAACTCGCGATTGCGGCCGGTGCGCGCCTCGTCGATGAGGCATCCAGCGCGGACCTGAACCTCCTGATGCCCTGGGGCAACGACGCCACCAGCACCGCACTCTCGCTCGGCTTGGACGCCGCGAGATGCGTCGCCGTGGACCCCTTGCCGCCACTCGCGCTGCGCCGCACGCTCATGCTCACGGCCGTCACCACCCCCGAAGCGCGTGATGCCGCGCACGCGCTGCTCGCGAAGGACGG
Source organism: Hydrogenophaga sp. (assembly GCF_035481345.1). Taxonomy (GTDB): domain Bacteria; phylum Pseudomonadota; class Gammaproteobacteria; order Burkholderiales; family Burkholderiaceae_C; genus Hydrogenophaga. Next base: position 7,669 of record NZ_DATIGV010000170.1, read on the forward strand.
CACCGCAGTGACCCTCATCAACGACAGCCCCGGCTTCATCGCCCAGCGCGTGATGGCCACCATCGTCAACATCGCCGCCAACATCGCGCAGCGCGGCATCGCCAGCGTGGCCGACCTGGAAGACGCCGTGCGCCTGGGCCTGGGCTACCCGCAAGGCCCGCTGGGCTGGGGCGACCGGCTCGGCGCGGACCGGATGCTGGAGATCCTGCGCGCGCAACTCGCCGCCACCGGTGATCCGCGTTACCGCCCCAGTGCCTGGCTCGCGCGCCGCGTGGCGCTGGGGCTGTCGCTCACCACACCGGAGGCCACGCGATGAGTGCGACGTCCCTTGACCTGGCGCACCTGCAACAGTGGGTGGGTCGCAGCGAATCGCGCGAGCAGCACCTCGACCCCTTCCCGGCGCGCGCGCTCGCGGGCCTGCTGGATCGCGAGCAGGCGTTCGACAGCGGCGACGCCCTGCCGCTGCCCTGGCACTGGCTCTACTTCCTCGACGCGCCGCGCCGCGAAGGCACGGGCGCGGACGGCCACCCGAAACGCGGCGGCTTCCTGCCGCCTGTGCCGCTGCCGCGCCGCATGTGGGCCGCGGGTGAACTCACGCTGCACGAGCCGCTGCGCCTGGGCCGCGCGGCGCGCAAGACCTCCACCGTGCGCAGCGTGGAGCTCAAACAGGGCAAGGCCGGCGCGCTGGTCTTCGTCACCGTCGCGCACGAGCTGGCGCAGGACGGCCACCCCTGCATCAGCGAGCTGCAGCGCATCGTCTACCGCGAAGCGCCCACCGCGCCCGCGCCGCTGCCGCCCGGCGAGGCCGCGCCCGCCGACGCCACCTGGCAGCGCACCGTGGCCCCCGACGCGGTGATGCTGTTCCGCTACTCCGCGCTCACCTACAACGGCCACCGCATCCACTACGACCGCGACTACGCCACGCGCGAGGAGTTCTACCCCGCGCTGGTGGTGCACGGCCCCTTGCTCGCCACGCTGCTGCTCGACCTGGCCGAGCGCGAGCGGCCCGAGGCGCATGCCGCGCACTTCAGCTTCCGCGCGCAGCGGCCCGCCTTCGACACCGACACGTTGCGCCTCAACGGCCGCCTGAACGACGAGGGCGCCACGCTCTGGACCAGCGACCCCGCGGGCTTCGTCGGCATGAACGCCACGCTGCGCTGGCGCTGACCCCAACCCACACGAACATCCCCAGGAGACAGACAGATGACCCACCCCCACTACGACGCCGTCGTGATCGGCGCTGGCGCCGGTGGCATGAGCGCGGCGGCCCACCTCGTCGCCGCGGGCCGCCAGGTGCTGCTCGTGGAGTCGCAGGACCGCCTCGGCGGCCGCGCCTCCAGCGAAGAGATCGATGGCTTCATCGTCAACCGCGGCGCCATCGCCATCGAGCGCGGCAGCGGCTTCGAGCAGACCTTCGACTTGCTGGGCGTGCCGCTGGACGTGCGCGAGCCCCAGCCCGCCACCGTGTTCCGCATCGACGGCAAGATCATCGACCCCAGCAAGGGCGGTGGCTGGAACCTCATCCTTGGCGGCCTGACCAAGGCGGCGGCGAAGATCGGCGCGAGCTTTGGCGACGTGCGCAAGGGCAACGCGGACCTGCCCGAGGAAACGCTGTCCACCGAGGACTGGCTGAAGAAGTTCACCAAGAATCCCACCGTGCACCGCCTGTTCCGCAACTTCTGCGCCGCCATCTGGGCGGCCAACGCGAACGAGTTGCCCGCCCGCGCCTTCCTCACCTACTTCGCCTTCAAGGGCGCGTTCAAGCGCTTCGGCTTCTGCCCGCGCGGCACCATCGGCCTGTGGAACGACCTGGGCGCCGGCATCCGCGCCAAGGGCGGCGAGATCTGGCTCGACGCGCCCGTGAGCCGCATCCATGTGGAAGGCGGGCGCGCGACGGGCGTGGACGTGGTGCGCAACGGCGTGACGCAGCGCATCGACGCCCGGGTCGTCATCAGCAACGTCGGCCCGGCCGCCACGATCCGGCTGGCCGGCGAAGAGGCCATGGGCGAGGCCTACGTGGCCCAGGCGCGCAAGGTGCTGCGCCCGGCCGCCAACATCGTGGTCAACTTCGCCACGCGGCAGCGCCTGATCGACCAGCCCGGCCTCATCACCTTCGCCAACACCGAGCGACTGTGCAACCTGGGTGAACTCACCGCCATGTGCCCCGAGATGGCGCCGCCCGGCTGGTACCTGTACGTGGCCTACGTGGTGCCCAAGCCCGCGCTGGGCAATTTCGACGAGAAGGCCGAGACCGAGCTGGGCCTGCAGGACCTGCGCAACGAGTTCCCCGGCTTCGCCGAGGCGAAGATCCTGTCGATCCGTGTGATGCGCGACGAATGGCCTGCCCAGCGCTCCTGCGCCGGCTACGACATGCCGCAGGAAACGCCGCTGCCCAACCTCTGGAACGTGGGCGATGCGGTGAAGGACTACGGCGGCGGTGGCACGCAGGCTTGCGTGGACACGGGGCGCGAGGCGGCGCACAAGGCGCTGGGCGTGCTTGGCGTGGGACAGGTGGCGTGATGTCCGACATGGCAGAACCGATGCAACAACAACTGGCCGACGCGAGCGCCGTGCTGGCGCGCGTGCGGACCCTCTTCGACGCCGGCGTGCTGGCGCTGGCTCAGCGCTGCCAGGACGGCACTCGCCTGAACGCCCGGCGCCTGGACGAGCACCAGGTGGCGAGCTTCGAGATGGCCTGGGCCGGTGCCGAACTGCTGGCCGCCGAGACCGCCATCGCCGCGCTCACGCCGGCCAGCGCGCCGCTGGATGCGCGCCTCGCGCTGGTGTTCACGGTGGACGCGGTGGTGGCCTTGCTCGACCGCCTGGACGTGATGCTGGCCGAGGCCGGCCAGGACCCGGCGGCGGTGGACGCGCTGCGTGCCTTGCCCGAGTGGCGCGCCTTGCGCCAGGCCGCCGGTGGCAGCGAGTCCCTGCAGGCCGCGGGCCGTGGCGTGATCGACGCGCAGGGCGTCGTGGGCGAGGTCGCGCTCGATGAGCAGCACGCACTGGCGCAGGACGCCTTCCGCCGCTTCGCGCAGGAGGTCGTCGCGCCGCAGGCCGAAGCCATCCACCGCCACGACCTCACCGTGCCCGAGTCCCTGTTGCAGCCCATGCGCGAGATGGGGGTGTTCGGCCTGGCCATTCCCGAGCGCTTCGGCGGCAGCGCGCCCGACGACCGAGAGGACACCCTGCTCATGGTGGTGGTGACCGAGGCCTTGTCCGAAGGCTCGCTCGCCGCCGCGGGCAGCCTGATCACCCGGCCCGAGATCCTCACGCGCGCGCTGCTGGCCGGTGGCACCGACGAGCAGAAGGCGCACTGGCTGCCGCGCCTGGCCGCGGGCGACCCGCTGTGCGCCATCGCCATGACCGAGCCCGATTGCGGCTCCGACCTCGCGGCCTGCCAGCTCAAGGGCACGCGCGTGGACGGCGGCTGGGTGCTCAACGGCGCCAAGACCTGGTGCACCTTCGCCGGCAAGGCCGGCGTGCTGATGGTGGTGACACGCACGGACCCCGACCGCTCGCTGGGCCACAAGGGTTTGTCGGTGCTGCTGGCCGAGAAGCCGTCCTTCGACTCGCACGAGTTCGAGGTGGTGCAGGACGGTGGCGGCAAGCTCGGTGGCCGCGCCATCCCCACCATCGGCTACCGCGGCATGCATTCCTTCGATCTGTCCTTCCAGGACTACTTCGTGCCCGACGCCCACGTGGTCGGTGGCGAGGCGGGCCTCGGCAAGGGCTTCTACTACACGCTCGCCGGCATGGTGGGCGGGCGCATGCAGACCTCGGCTCGCGCCTGCGGCGTGATGCGCGCGGCCCTGCGCGCGGCCGTGCGCTACACGCAGGACCGCAAGGTCTTCGGCGCGCCGCTGGCCGACTTCGCGCTCACGCAGGCCAAGATCGCGCGCATGGGCGCGCGCCTGGCGGCCTGCCGGCGCCTGGCCTACACGGTGGCCGGCATCGTCGATGGCGGCCAGGGCCGCATGGAGGCCAGCCTGGTGAAGCTGCTGGCCTGCCGCTCGGCTGAGCTCGTCACGCGCGAGGCGCTGCAACTGCACGGCGGCATGGGCTACGCGGAGGAGACGCCGGTGAGCCGCTACTTCGTCGACGCGCGCGTGCTGTCCATTTTCGAAGGCGCGGAGGAGACGCTCGCGCTCAAGGTCGTGGCGCGCAGCCTGATGGAGCGCGCGCTGGGCCTCAACACCAGCGGAGCGTGACATGGGCGCGAACGGCAACGGCATCCTGAGCGGCATGCGCGTGGTGGAGGCCGCGGCCTTCGTGGCCGCGCCGCTGGGCGGCATGACGCTGGCGCAGATGGGCGCCGACGTGATCCGCATCGACGCGCTGGGCGGCGGTCTCGATTACCGGCGCTGGCCGGTGACGCAGGACAACACCAGCCTGTTCTGGTGCGGCCTGAACAAGGCCAAGCGCTCGGTGGCGCTGGACCTCGCCTCGCCCGAGGGCCGCGAGCTCGCCATGGCCATCGCCTGCGCGCCGGGCGAGGACGCGGGCCTGTTCCTCACCAACTTCCCGCCGCGCGGCTGGCTGGACCACGAGCAACTCAAGGCGAAGCGGCCCGACCTGATCCAGCTCACGCTGATGGGCGACCGCCACGGCGGCTCGGCCGTGGACTACACCGTGAACGCGCGCCTGGGCCTGCCGTACATGACCGGCCCTGTGGACGGCGAGGGCGCGGTCAACCACGTGCTGCCCGCGTGGGACCTGATCACCGGCCAGATGGTGGCCGTGGGCCTGCTCGCCGCCGAGCGCCACCGCCGCCGCACCGGCCAGGGGCAGCACGTGAAGCTGGCGCTGGAGGACGTGGCGCTGGCGGTGATGCAGCACCTGGGCTTCATCGCCGAGGCGCAACAGGGCCAGCCGCGCGAGCGGCACGGCAACGCGCTGTTTGGCGCGTTCGGGCGCGACTTCGCGACACAGGACGGCGAGCGCGTGATGGTGGTGGGCCTCACGCTCAAGCAGTGGCGTTCCATCGTGGAGGCCACGCGGCTCGGCGAGGCGGTGGACGCGCTGGGCGCGCGGCTTGGCGTGGACCTGTCGCGTGAGGGTGAGCGCTTCAATGCGCGCGCCGACCTCGCCGCATTGATCGGCCCCTGGATTGCTGCACGGCCTTTCAGCGACGTGGCGCAGGCCTTCGAGCGGCACGGCGTCTGCTGGAGCCGTTACCAGACCATCGCCGAACTCGCGAACGATGCCGAGTGCTCGCCGGCCAACCCGATGTTCCGCAGCGTGCAGCAGCCCGGCGTGGGCGAGCTGCTCGCCGCCGGCATTCCGCTGGACTTCGGCGCCGTGCCGCGTGTGCCGGCGCAGGCCGCGCCGCGGTTGGGGGAGCACACCGAAGAAGTGCTCACGCAACTGCTCGGCATCGACGCCGCTCAGTTCGGGCGTCTGCACGACCAGGGTGTGGTCCGTGTGGCCGAGGGCTGACGCGCCAACCCAGCCTGCAATAAAAACCTTCCGTCCGACCCACAGGGGAAACCCCAAGTAAGACGATCACCCAAACCCTTCTCATATACCGTCCCGTCGGACTATTATTGAACCCGTGCAACGCAGGCTGTTCTGCGCGGTCCGTGAGTTCCTGCCAGCCCCACCACCCTTAGGAGACAAGCCATGATTTCCCGCACCCGCCGCCTCGTCGGCGCCCTGGCGCTGATCGGCGCCTTCATGACCGCCGCCCCCGCGTCCGCTCAGACCACCACGCTGAAGTACTCCAACTGGCTGCCCGTGGGCCAGGCCATGCGCATGGAGGTCATCGAGCCCTGGATCGCCGAGGTGGAGAAGGTCACCGCCGGCCGAGTGAAGATCGACACCCTGCCCAAGGTGGTGGGCACGCTGCCCGCGCAGTTCGACGTGGCGCGCGACGGCCAGGCCGACCTGGTGGTCTTCATCCCCGGCTACACGCCCAACCGCTTCGACATCCTCGAAGCGCTGCAGATGCCCTTCGTCAGCGACAACCCCGAGGTGCTCGCGCCCATCGCCGACCGCTTCTTCCGCAAGAACCTCGCGCAGTACGGTGAATTCAAGGGCGTGCACCCGCTGTCCGTCTACGTGGTCTCACCCGGTCAGCTCTTCAACAACAAGCGCGCCCTGCGCAGCATCGCCGACTTCAAGGGCCTGAAGTTCCGCAGCCCGCAGCCCAGCGCCACGCAGGCCCTCACCCTGCTGGGCGCCGTGCCGGTGAACAAGCCCGTGAGCGAGACCTATGAGCTGATGTCCTCCGGCGTGCTCGACGGCACGCTCATGCCGCCCGAGTCCATCCCGGCCTTCAAGCTCAACGACCTGGTGTCGCACGCCACCATCGTGCCGGGCGCCATCTACAACACCGTGCTGGTGCTGGGCATCAACGAGGACAAGTGGAAGTCCATCAGCGCCGC
>NZ_DATIGV010000171.1:0-8863 GCF_035481345.1 Hydrogenophaga sp.
CAAGGAAGAGACCGAGACCGACCTCTTCGGCGAGCAGGCGGTGCTGTGCGGTGGCGCGGTCGAGCTCATCAAGATGGGCTACGAGACCCTGGTGGAAGCCGGCTACGCGCCCGAGATGGCCTACTTCGAGTGCCTGCACGAGCTGAAGCTCATCGTGGACCTGATCTACGAAGGCGGCATCGCCAACATGAACTACTCGATCTCCAACAACGCGGAGTTCGGCGAGTACGTGACGGGCCCGGAGGTGATCAACGAGCAGTCGCGCGTGGCCATGCGCAATGCCCTGAAGCGCATCCAGAACGGCGACTACGCCAAGATGTTCATCCTGGAAGGGCGCACGGGCTACCCGAGCATGACCGCGCGTCGGCGCAACACCGCCGAGCACAGCATCGAGGTGGTGGGCGCGCAGCTTCGCGCCATGATGCCCTGGATCGCCAAGAACAAGCTGGTGGATCAGAGCCGCAACTGAGTCTTCGAGGAAGGGGCTGCACGCCATGGTGCAGGACGGACAGGAACACAAGGTCGCCATCGTCACCGGCGCGGCGCGGGGCATCGGCCTGGCCAGCGCGCGCTGGTTCCTCATGCGCCAGTGGCGCGTGGCCATCCTCGACAAGGACGCGCCCGCGCTCAACGCCGCGCGCGAACAGTTGGAATGGGAAGCGCCGGGCCGCTCCATCGCCCTGCCCTGCGACGTGTCCAACCCCGTGCAGGTGGAGGCCGCGGTGGCGATGGTGGACACCGAGTGGGAACGCATCGACGCCCTGGTGAACAACGCGGGCGTGGCCGTCTTCAAGCCGCTGGTGCAGACCAGCTTCGAGGAATGGCGCCACGTGATGGCCACCAACCTCGACGGCGCCTTCCTGTGCAGCCAGGCCGTGGTGCCCGTGATGCGCCGCCGCGGTGGCGCCATCGTCAACATCGCCTCCATCTCGGGACTGCGCGCCAGCACCCTGCGCGTGGCCTACGGCACCAGCAAGGCCGCGCTCATCCACTTCACCAAGCAGCAGGCCGTGGAACTCGCGGGCCTGGGCATCCGCAGCAACGCCATCGCGCCCGGCCCGGTGGAAACGGCCATGGCCAAGCAGGTGCACACGGCGGAGATCCGCGCCGACTACCACGCCGCCGTGCCGCTGGCGCGCTACGGCTCGGAAGAAGAAATCGCCAACGGCATCGGCTTCCTGTGCTCGCCCGAGGCGAGCTACATCACCGGGCAGGTGCTGGCGGTGGATGGGGGTTTTGACGCGGCGGGGGTGGGCTTGCCGACGCTCAGAAGGGACTTCGGCGGCATTTGAAGAATGGCCAAAATGGCCATCGCCTTCAGGAGTCCACCATGCGCGTCACCGCCACCGAAGCCAAGAACCGCTTTGGCGCCCTCTGCGCCCAAGCCAAACGCGAACCGGTGTTCGTGGAAAAAGCCAGCCAGATCGACACCGTGATCCTCTCGGCCGAACAGTACCAGGCCCTGCAGGCCAATCGCGACAAGGCCACCCGCGCCGCACGCAAGAAGGCGTTCGAAGCCCAGTTCGGCGACTGGATCGATGCCCAGAATGCCCGTGTCGAAGCGCTTGGCATTCCAGGGGCAGATCTGCGTCCCTGGTGAGGGGCACCGGCTCCAGCGTTGCGACTCCCACACCACGGGCGTATTCAGCAGATTCAGTCAAAGCTTGCTCCGCCGGCCGGCTTCTTGTCGCGCATCTGGTCAAACTTTGCAAGCTCCTCATCACTCAACTGAGCCTGTCCACCGATGCCGACCAGCAGGGCTCCGAGCTTCGAGGGCGCTTTCGCATGTGCCGTCGCCTGCGCAGTGTCGATGCGCTCGACCCAGCCGCCGCCCGCCTCCTCGCGGTACCAGTGCCGCCAGCCGTGCCGGTGCGCGTGCTGCTCATACGGCCCGCGCAATACGCGCGGCGTGGCGTCGGTGCTGTGTTCCTCCCCCAGCAGATAGGCCGCGCCCGCGAAGGCCGCCACTCGTTGGGGTTTGAGCTCTCGCAGCTCGGCGTCCGCCAGCTCGCCCGCCTGCTCCACCGACGCGGCGCGCACCAGGAAGCAGGTGTCGGCGCCATCGGGCCCACCCGTGAACGGGTTCTCGGAATCGTTGCCCCAGCGTATGACTTCGTACAGCTTCATCGGGTGTTGCGCCCGGAACAAGGGGCGAATCAGTGTACCGTCCAGGCCCATCGCCACAGACGCAGGAACCCGCCGCATGACCTTCGCCCGCGCCTTCGCCTTGTCCTTCGCCGCCGCGCTGCTGCTGCCCTCCGCGCTGGCACAAAGCACCGGCAAGTTCGATTTCAATCCGCCCGACCTGCCAGCCGAGCTCAAAGGTCTGACCAGCCTGCAGCAGATCGGCGGCGCCTGCGACATGCTGTTCAACCGCACCACCAAGACCCTCACGCAGGAGTACTTCAAAGCCACGGACAGCGAGCGCGCCGGCACGGTCTTCGGCTGGATGCGCGATCTGTCGGCGCGCCGGCAGGCCCTGGAGACCGCGGGCGTGACGGGTATGGGCATCGTGCCCGCCGACATCCCCGTCATTCAGCAGGTGTTCCGCGCGCCCAACATGAGCCCTGCAGGCATGGAGCGTGCCTTCCACTTCTGCGACCAGTTGGGCGATGCCCTCACCAGCGCCACGCGACAAGCCTTCAACGACAAGGAATGGGGCGAGTTCCAGACCGCAGTGTCCAAGCGCGCGCTCAAGACCCTGTTGGACGGCGCGCCCAAAGACTGATCATGAAAACCCTCTACCAGGCCGCCAACGCCGTCGAAGCCCACATCCTGCAGGGCTACCTGCAGCAAGAGGGCCTGAGCGTGCAGGTGCTGGGTGGGTACCTGCAAGGCGCCATTGGCGAGCTGCCGGCCGCTGGCCTGGTGCGCCTGATGGTGGAGGACGACCAGTACGACACCGCGCGCGCGGCCATCGCGCGCTGGGAGGCCGCGCGCCCGGGCAGCGGGGACGGCGACTGAAGCGTCAGCCGCCCAGGCGCTGCCCGGTGGCGTCGCTCACGCTCAGGCGCACATCCATGCCGGCGCGCACGCTCTGCGTGACGGTGCAGAAATCCTCGAACTGCGCGAGCGCGCGCTCCAGGTGCTCCAGTTCGGCGGCGGGCTTGCCCAGGCTCAGCGCCACGTCCACGCCCGTCACGCGCAAGCGCTTGTCTTCGTTGCGGCCGATGGTGGCGGTGGCGGTGGCGCTGAGGGCGCCCGGGTCCTGCTTGTACTTTTGCAGCGCGAACAGCAGGCTGGCGCTGAGACAGTTGGCCACGGCCGCCAGCAGCAGGTGCTCGGGCGACGGCCCGGCGCCCTGGCCGAGCGGCGCGGGCAGGTCGGCGTTGATCGCCGGCATGGCGCCGCCGAAATCGACGAGGAACTGGTAACCCCGCTGCCGGGTGACGGTGATGCTGACGGACTCGCTCATGGGTGAAGGTCTTTCGATGGGTTCGAGGTCGAACCCGACCTTAGCGCGCACGCGCGAGCGAGCTTTGAGGCAAGTCAAACCCACCGGCGACGGCAAGTGCCCACGCGTCGCGCCCGCGTTCGCGGCACCGCCCCTCACCGCGGCAAGGCGTACGCGATCACCGAGTCCCCCGCCTTGGTGCCCAGCGAGCCGTGCCCGCCGGCCGCCACCACCACGTACTGCCGGCCGTCGCGGCCGAGGTAGCTCATGGGCGTGGCCTGGCCGCCCGCGGGCAGGCGGCTTTGCCACAGCGTCTCGCCGGTGCCCAGGTCGTAGGCGCGCAGGTAGTAATCCAGCGTGCCCGACAGGAAGGCCACGCCGCCCTGCGTGATGAGCGGCCCGCCCAGGCTGGGCACGCCCATCTTGAACGGCAGGGGCACAGGCGCCAGGTCGCGCACGGTGCCGTTGCGGCGCTGCCAGACGACCTCTCCGCTGACCAGGTCCACCCCCGCCACGTAGCCCCAGGGCGGCGCCTGGCACGGGATGCCGAAGGGCGACGTGAACGCGCCCATCTTCACCGCGAAGGGCGCGCCGAAGTTCTCGTTGAGCGCGGGCAGGTCGTCCTTGGGCCGCTCCTTGCCCTGCACCATCAGCGTGGTGTCATCGGGCCGCGGCACCAGTTGCGAGGTGAAGGCCAGGTAGGCCGGCGTGGCGAAGGCCACCTGCCGCACCGGATCGACCGCGATGCCGCCCCAGTTGAAGACGCCGAAATTGCCGGGGTAGACCAGCGTGCCCTCGGTGGACGGTGGCGTGTAGCGGCCTTCATAACGCATCCGCTTCAGCGCGATGCGACACCCCAACTGGTCGAAGGGCGTTGCGCCCCACATGGCGGCGCCGTTCAGGGGCTTGGGTTCGAAGGAGATGGCCGACACCGGCTGGGTGGGCGCGGTGCGGTCGCCTTCGGCCGCGCCCTGCGGCACCGGCACCTCGCGCACGGGGTGGACCGGCTTGCCCGTGCGGCGGTCCAGCACGAACAGCTCGCCCTGCTTGGTGGGCTGCACCAGCGCGGGCACGGTGCTGCCCTGGATGCCCAGGTCCACCAGGGTGGGCTGCGAGGGCACGTCGTAGTCCCACAGGTCGTGGTGAACGGTCTGGAACACCCAGCGCAATCGGCCCGTGGCCAGCTCCAGCGCCACCACCGACGAGCCCACGCGCTCGACCTCGGCATTGCGCCGCCCGCCCCACTGGTCTGGCGGCGGGTTGCCCAGCGGCAGGTAGACCAGGCCCAGCGCCTCGTCCACGCTCATGATCGACCACACATTGGGCGAACTCTGCGAATACGTCTGCCCCGGCCGCAGGGGCGTGTTGTCGTCGGGGCGCGCCGGGTCCCAGTGCCACAGCAGCGCGCCGGTGCGCACGTCGTAGCCCCGCACCACGCCGGACGGCTCGCGCGTGGACACGTTGTCCAGCACCGTGCCGCCCACCACCAGCACCCGCTGCGTGGCCACCACGGGCGAGGTGGAGTAGTAACCGCCCAGGCGCACGTTGGGCATGCCGCGCCACAGGTTGATCTGGCCCGTGCCCTGGCCGAAGTTGCGGCAGACCTGGCCGCTGCGCGGGTCCAGCGCGATCACGCGGCCGTCGGCCGTGGGCAGGTAGAGCATGGCGGGGCAGACGTCGGTGGCGGGGCTGTCCTGCGCGGCGATGGGCAGATCGGGCCCGCTGAGTTCGGGGGCCGGGGGCGGCTCGCCGCCGGCCACCGGGGCCTCGCCGGGGTTCGCGGGCACCGCGCTCTCGGAGGCGGACGCCGGCGGTGTCGCGCCCGGGGCCACGCCCTCACCCGACCAGTACGACAACCCGCGGCAGGTCAGGTGCTGCAGCGCCAGGCCCGAGCGGATCTTCGGATCGAAGCGCCAGACCTCCTGGCCCGTGGTCGCGTCCAGCGCGATGACGGACTGGTGCGGCGTGCAGATGAAGAGGTGATCGCCCACCTTCAGCGGCGTGACCTCGAAGGTGGTTTCCTCGGGGTCGCCCGGCTGGCCGCGCTGGTCGCCGGTGCGGAAGTGCCAGGCCTCCTGCAACTGCCCCACGTTCTCGGGCGTGATCTGGTCCAGCGGCGCATAACGCTGGCCGTGGCCGGTGCGGCCATACGCGTGCCACTCGCCGGGCGGCATGCGGTCGGTCTCACCCGGTTGAGCGCGGGCGGTGGGCAGCTTGCCCTCGGTGGCGAACGGGTCCACCACCCAGGAGGCCACCGCCACGCCGAGGAACAAGACCAGCACGCCGGCCAGCGCGCCGCGCCCGCCGCGCCAGCCCATCGACGGCGCCGTGCCGTGCTCCTGAGGGTCGTGGCTCAGGCGGCGCGCCACGCCGGGCAGCAGCAGCAGCAGGCCCAGCACGAAGAACACGTCGCCGCGCGCGGCCAGGCCCCACCAGGCCAGGCCCACCTCCCACAAGGACCACAGCAGCGTGACCAGCACGAAGGCCGCGTACACCCACAGCGCCATGGGCTGCGCCTGCACCAGCAGCAGCGCGACGAAGCCCAGCGTGGCGCCCGCCAGGACGTAGTACGGCGTGCCGCCCAGCATCAGCAACCAGCCGCCGCCCACGAACAGCACCAGGGCCGCCAGGGCCAGCAGCACCACGATGAGCAGGGTGAGCCAGTGGTGCCTCAATGGCGGCGGTGGCGGCGACGGAAGGTGGGGCGGCGCGGCGGTGGGCTGGGTGGGCATGGCGATCTCCCGGGAAAGGGGGGAAAGGGATTCCACGGCAAGGCATGTTCCCGGCCCCGCGCGGGCGCGGCGATTGCCGCCCCAGGCGCCCGCCCTCTTCATGCTCATGACGGCGCACGACAAACAGGCGCTCGACCGCGCCCTCGACGAACTGCAGCGGCAGGTACCCGACCCGATGTGCCGCGCCATCCGCTGGCTGCGCAACCGGCGCGCGCGCTTCGTGCGCGTGCCGCTGGGCCTGCTGTGCATCGCGGCCAGTTTCTTCTGGTTCCTGCCCGTGATCGGCATTGAGCTGCTGCCGATCGGCTTGATGCTCGTGGCGATCGACGTGCCCGTGCTGCAAGGGCCGGTGGCGCGGGCGACGCTGTGGCTGGAGGGGAAGTGGTTGCGGCTGAAGGGGTGGTGGGGGAGACGGCGAACGAGGCGAACTTGACTTGCCGACAGCCAGCCGGCCCGCGGCCGGGGGCGGCGCCCGCTTGCGCGCCTGAGCACCTTACCTTACAGTAAGGCGTCTTATCGGAGCGCGGCAATGACCACTGCAACCATCACGTCCAAAGGACAGATCACCATCCCCGCCGATGTGCGACATGCACTTGCCGTTGAGGCCGGGGACCGGGTGGAGTTTGTTCAGATCGAGCCCGGTCAGTACCTGTTCGTCGCCGCCAATCGTTCGGTGACGGAATTGAAAGGCATGTTCGGAAAGGCCACGAAACGCGTTTCCATCGATGACATGAACTCGGCCATTGCCGCCCGTGGGGCCTCGGCACGATGATCGGCTTGGACACCAACGTGATCGTCCGCTACATCATGCAAGACGATCCCAAGCAGGCGGCCAGGGCGACGAACCTCATCGAGGGCCTGTCGGCCGAAGCGCCGGGATTCATCGCCCTGGTTTCCATTGTTGAACTGGTGTGGGTGCTGTCGTCGTGCTACGAGCTGAGCCGCGCGCAGGTGTCTCAGGCACTTGAGGTCATCCTTCGGTCCAAACAACTCATCGTGGACCGGGCCGAACATGTCGTGCGCGCGCTGCGCGCCTACAGCTCGGGAAGCGCGGACTTTGCCGACTGCCTGATCGAGCGCATTGCGGCTTCGGCCGGCTGCACGCAAACGATGACCTTCGACACAGCAGCCGCGAAAACCGCAGGGATGACGCTGCTTCGCTGAGGCCATGCGCGCCCCGCCGGAAAACTCGGCTTTGCCTCTCAAGCCAGCACCGCAATGGCGGCGCCCACGTTGGCGTTCGTGATGCGACTTTCTCCGGGTCGGGGAAGGCTTGGGCGAACTGCACCATGCGGCGCAGGTTTTGTGGTGTCGAATCAGCGCGCGCAATTCGGTGTGCAGGCTTTCCGGCGGGGTGCCCATCCCGGCTGGGGTCGCGAGCCTGAGCGCAACTGTTCCGCAGCGGCCGTTGCTTCGAGGCCATACACCGCCAGCCGAGCCGTGCGCTGTTGCACGCGTCGTACACCGAACCGCTGAATCCTTGCCACTGACGCCACGCGAGCGCGCACCAACCCGCCAAGCCGCGTTAGCCTTACCCCCGATATCCACCAGGGGGAAGAGACATGAAGTGGAACCGCATCAGAAGGGCATCAGCCCTCATGGCCGCCGCAGCGCTCGCGCTGCTCACCGGCTGCGCCACCAACACCATGACCGGCCGCACGCAGATGAGCCTCATCAGCGACGCCGCGGTGAGCCAACAAAGCCTCTCCTACTACAGCGCCATGGTGGGCGACTACCGCAAGAAGGAGAAGGTGATCGACGCCGGCCCGGTGAAGGAGCGCGTGGAGCGCATCACCAACCGGCTCATCGCCCAGGCCGTGCTGTACCGCCCCGCCGCCGCGCAGTGGGACTGGCGCGTCACCGTCATCGACGACCCCGAGACCGTCAACGCCTTCTGCATGCCCGGTGGGCTCATGGGCATCTACACCGGCTTCATGGAAAAGCTGAACGCCAGCGACGACGAGATTGCGCAGGTGATGGGCCACGAGATCGGCCATGCGCTGGCCGGGCACGGGGCCGAGAAGATGTCGCTGCAACTGACGAGCAACCTGGTGGTGATGGTCTTGTCAGCCGCCACGGCGCAGAACGCGCGCGACATGCAGGGCACCCACGCCGCGCTGAGCGTGGGCGCGCTGGCCTTCGTGAACCGCCCCAACGACCGCCTGACCGAACACGAGGCCGACCGCATCGGCATCGAGCTGGCCGCGCGCGCCGGCTACAACCCGCCGCCGCCGTGACGCTGTGGGACAAGATGGGCAAGCTCAGCGGCAAGCAACGCGCGCACTTCCTGTCCACCCACCCTTCCAGCGAGCAGCGCGCGCAAACGCTGAACGACATGCAGGCGCCGATGCGCAAGTTTCAGACGCGCGCGCTGGAGGCGCAGGCCGGGCAGGCGCCGGGCCAGGGCCATGCAAACAACCATGGGCACGGCCACGAGCACGACTGGCTGAACGCACCGAAAGCCAGCCGGCCCGTGATCGACGAGTCCAAGGCCATCGCGCTCTATTCGCCGCGGTGGGAGGACTTCGAGATGGGGCGCACCGAACTCAAGGGCAGCAACACGCCGGGGTTCGTGATGAAGCAGCGGGCGCTGAAGGAGATGCACGACCAGGCGCGCTGGCGGGATCTGGCGTCAACGGTGATGGATCTGGATCACCGGTTGGACTTGAGCTACCACTACCTGGGGGTGGCGGCGAAGGGGATGGGGTTTGAGGGGGCGGGGAGGGAGTACTTGGAG
>NZ_DATIGV010000172.1:0-14600 GCF_035481345.1 Hydrogenophaga sp.
GTTGCTCACCGCCACGGCTTGCTGGAAGTCGTTCCAGTCGATGAAACCGCCGGGCTGGCCCTTCTGCACGGCGAATGCGTCCCAGACGGTGCCACCCGCGTTGACGGTCACGGCGTGGGCGTTGGCCGGCTCGATCAGGAGATAGTCGGTGCTGATGCGCGTGGGCGCGTCTGGTGGCGGCGCGATGTCGATTGCTTCGGGCAGCGAGACGATGGGTTCGGAGGAAACGCTCACGCTCAGTGACACACCGCCCGCAGAGCCGGAGCCAGGGGCTGTGGCGCCTTCGGGCCAGATGTAGGTGTTGAAGGCCCATTCGGAGATGTAGTCACCGAACGCTGCGCCGAACGCCATACCTGCCAGAACTGAAACGGGCTTTATGCGCGCGGGCACGTTAATTCCCGCGCCCATGGCACCGCCGACATACGTACCAGTCGCGCCACCCACAGCACCAACCGCCACCTTTGCGACCTCTCGTGGATCACCAGACGATATGGCGAACGACAATTTCACAGCATCGTTTGCAACATCAAAAGCCACGCCCGTCAGAATCGCACCCTTAGGTAGAGAGCCTTGTAATGCCCCGCTTGTGTATAGCGCATTCACCTTGTCTTTGAACATCCCATACACGCCACCGGACACGGTAAACATCACATCCATGAGTTTCGTGCCATCCACTTGATTCTGATTGTCATCGCTCATTTCCGATCACCCTTCTCATTGAAACCAAAACTGCGACATGCAGCAATGAACAAATCGATCGCACCAAAAGGCGCACATGCAGCGCCGACATACACCAAGGGAATCAACACAAACTGGCCGAGGCCGCTATCCAGAAGGAATCGCTCGTAGTGCGTAATGGAAAGCTTTGTTTCAAATGCAGTACTCGAATAAATCACAAACGACGCCACAAGACCAAATAGCGCCAAGCCAATTGCCTTCAGTCGTTGACCCACCCCCTGAATTCTTTTACTCCTGTTCGGCAGATCACCCAATAGATAGAGAAGATAACAACAGGAAAGCATCAAGCTGTTTGCATACCATGCACTAAGATATAGCGACTTAAGCACAGACTCTTGTCCACCCCAATAGGTCGTGATATTTATTAGCGAGGGCGGGTAGAACAAATAGTCCTTCAAAGCCGCCCCGAGAAAATCATACGTGGCATCACGAAAAATCAAGACAAATACCGCCGGCCACAATATCCAGACGAAGAGCGACACGGAGAAAAGACCGCCCTGACCAGCGGCCCCGCCCGCATCTTCGCCTTCATTGACAGACTTCGTCATTCTCGACATTCCCCGCATTCGCCCATGTTGAGCCAGCAGAACTGGCGTCAGCCTCATCCATTCGAACAAGAATAGGAGGCGCAATTTAGCCGATCCGCTTGCCCGTGCAAAAGCGCCAATACCCCTCGCCTGCAAAATTCATGAATTCATAATTTGAATGCCCATTCAATATCCGACAGCCGAACCACTCAAGGTTTAGCCTACTCGCCCATTCGGAGCCTGCGCCGACAAGAAAATACCTTGGATAGCTTTCGCCCGCCTTTGATACTGGGATTCATGCGTGCTCCGAGCCGTGCGGCATCGCCTGTGCAGAAATGCCTGACGATTGACACCCCGCTACACCGGCCTGCGATGTCACGGTCAGCATCACCGAATACGCCGCGTAACCCACCCGCAATCGGTCCATCATCACGCCGACGGCCTCTTCTTTGCTGCGACCGGGCATTACCCCGTGAACCAGCTGCAGATCATGGCCTTGGGCGTTGTGGCGCAACAGAGCGGAGATGACGAACTGGTGAACGTCGGCCTCGGTGTGGCGGAGGCCAAACCGCTCCCTGCCGATGCCAGGTGACCCAGCAATCCGGATCCAAACTGACGGCGATGCAATGGTGAAAATCGAAGGCTCATTGTAGGTCGGGGATACTGGTATCGGCATATGACGATCACGCTACGGATCGCATGAACAAATTCGCCGCGAAGCATATCCAGGATGAGCGTCACTTAACTTGATGCATTTCTTATGAATTGCATGGGGTCTTGAAATTGATCGGACGTTCAAATTAATTTGCCGCCCGAGGTGGTCATGCAAACGAAGCCGTACAAGGCTTGATGCCCGGCAAGCAAATGAAAAGAAGAGGCACGCCCGCCGACGCACGAAAAAGGCGGCCCGTGGCCGCCTTGGGGAAAGTGCCGCGCCGCCGTCAGCGCGGCCGCTACCGCCGGTTGCCCGCCCTCAGCGCTTCCCCGAGTTCCTGAGCGCCTGCTGCGCCACCGCGTCCAGCGCCTCGTCCACCACGCTGTGGTCGGCCACCACGCGCAGCTTGTCCTGCTCGATCAGGCGGTCCACGCCGCGGCGCGTCATGGACATGGACTTGCCCGAGGCGGTGCCGAACAGGAACAGCGTGCCGTGCGGGCTGGCCCAGGTGAGCTGCACGCGCAGGGCCTGGCCTTCCTGCTGCAGGTCGAACCAGCTGCCCACCGCGAGCGAGGTGGCGTCGCGCAGCACCATCTCGGCCTTGATGTCGAGCCAATCGCGCTGCATGGGCTGCGTGGCCTGGAAGCCGGGCTGCGTGGTTTCGGGCAGCGATTCGTCGTAGAAGTTGGTTTCCTTCGCCTCGTGCTGGCGCATCCAGAGTTCGGCGTCGTCGGGGTTGAAGACGCTGGCGTCCGGCTCGGCGGGCGCGGGCGCGGCTTCGCTGCTGCGCTGGGTCTTGTAGGCGGCCTCGTGCAGGCCCATCAGGGTCTGGAAGAAGGCCTCGACCTTGTCGCGCGGGTAGTCGATCGAGTCCAGGCCCTCGCGCAAGGTGCGCAGCACCGGCGGGATGATGCGCACCAGACGCGGGCGGTTCTGGCTGGCCAGCGCGAGCTGGCTGGACCAGAGCAGGTCGGACAGGATGTCGACGTAGCGCCTGGAGTTCGGATCGCCCGAGGTCATGGGCGGGTTGTCGGCCTCGTCGATGCGCGCCTTGGCCACCACCTGCGCCCACACGCCGGTGAGGAAGCGGCGCACGGGGCCGGGCGTCCTGGGGTAGTCGGCCCGGGCGCGGAATTCGTTGGCGATCTTCTCGGCCAGCAGCTTGCGCTGCTCCACCTTCACCAGGGTCTGCACGGCGCGGCCGCGTGCCTCGCGCTCGCCGCGCGGCACGGCGCGGTCTTCGGACTGGCGCAACTGGTCGAGCAGCGTGGGAAAACGCTCGGACAGGTCGGTCTTGCTCGGGCGGCGAAGTTCGTACACCACGTGCCGCAGTTCCTGCAGGAAGGAGGTGTAGCCCTCGTCCTGCTCGCTGGCGAAGGCCAGGCTGCGCGCGGTCACGGCGTCGAGCAGGCGCCGGGCGGGGTTGTTGCGGTCGGCGAAGAAGCGTGGGTTGCTGGCGGCCAGTTCGAGCAGCGCGGGCTTCATTTCCTGCAGGTGGCTGCGCACGGGCTTGAGCAGGCGCTTGTCGCCGGCGATGCGCTGCATCATGAGCGTCACCACCTCGCCGGCCAGCGCACGGGTCATGCCGTCGTCGGCGCGCCGCGGGGCGTCGCCACCGTCCAGATCGCCCACCAGCAGCTGGTGCAGGTGGTCGAGTGTGAGCAGGGCCTCCTGGTCGCTCATCGGGCCTTCGAGCAGGTCCTGTCCACCCAGCGCCTCCTCCGGCAGGACGCGCGATTCCGGTGCCATGACCACCGCGTAGCCCGCGGGTGGCACGCCTTGCGCGCCCAGCCAGGCGGCCAGGTGGCGATAGAAGACATCGAGCGATTCGCCCAGCGGCTTGGCGCCCACCTGCAGCCAGCGCGCTCGCGCCGCCGGCGTCACGTCGATGGACTTGAGGGCCGAGAGCAGGGTTTCGACGAAGACCTGCACGCGCAGGGGATTGAGTTCGGCGTTGACCACCTTGAAGCCCTGCGCCGTGGACAGGCGCGAGGTGAGCTCGTTGAAGGCGTCGTCGGCGGAGAGCATGGCCGTCTGCTGCACGCGCGCGATTTCCACGCGCTCGTGCACCTGGTCATCGCCCATCAGCTCGAGTTCGTCGAGGCTGAGCGTGGGCTTGCGCGCCTGGCCGGGCGCCGCGGGCGCCTGCTCGAGGCGCTCGGCCAGGGCCAGGAGCCACTGCCGGGCGACCACGTCGCGCTGGCGGTGCACCGACTGGTGGGCCTCCAGCAAGGCCAGGCGTTCGTGTGGCTGGGTCTGGATCAGCTCGCGTTCGCGCAGGAGGGCGTGCACGCGGTCGATCCACACCGGGATCCATTGCCGGCACTGGTCCAGCGCCTCCTTCAAGCACAGATCGAGGGCCGGGAGCGGGGGATTGGGCATGGCAAGGGCATCAGCGACGTACGGCGGGGGCATTGTGCCCCCGGCACCTTATCCCCAAAAAGGGGGAAAAGGCCTGCCCGACCCGGCAATTCAGGCTTTGGTGTCGCCTGGCGCCGACATCAGCTCGCGCCAGCCCTGGGGTCCCAGGCGGCGCAGCGTGTCCATGTTGCGGGCCACGATGGCCTCGGCGTCGCCGCCTTCACTGGCCACGGCGCGCGCCACGCTGTCCTCGCGCAGCAGGTGCAGCGTGGGAAAGGGCGAGCGGTTGGTGGCGTTGGTGATGTCGTCGGGCTCGGTGCCCTCGAACTGGTAGTCGGGGTGGAAGCTGGCGACCTGGATCACGCCTTCCAGATCGTGCTCGGCCACCACCTCGTCGGCGATGCCGAGGAAGTCGTTGAAGACCTCGAAGTCGGGGAACAGCGTGGGGTGCACGATGAGCGTGGTGTCGATCTGTTCGGCGGGCGTGTCCTTGAGCAGATCGAGTTCACGGTCCAGGTCGTCGAGCAGCCCGTCGATGTGGCGCGCGGTGCTCACGACGATGCGCACCTGGTTCTTCACCCACACGGCGCGCGCGAACGGGCACAGGTTCAGGCCGATGACGGCCTTCTCGATCCAGTGCCGCGTCGCGGCGATGACCTGTTCTTCGTTCACGCGAGGGACTTGAAGCGCGGGCGCTTGGGCGCGGCGCCCTCCTCGCCCAGGCGCTGCTTCTTGTCGGCCTCGTATTCCTGGTAGTTGCCGTTGAAGAAGAACCACTGGCTGTCGCCTTCGGCGGCCAGGATGTGCGTGCAGATGCGGTCGAGGAACCAGCGGTCGTGGCTGACGACGAGCGCCGAGCCCGCGAACTCCAGCAGCGCCTCTTCCAGCGCGCGCAGGGTTTCCACGTCGAGGTCGTTCGAGGGCTCGTCCAGCAGCAGCACGTTGCCGCCTTCGCTGAGCATCTTGGCCAGGTGCAGGCGCCCGCGCTCACCGCCCGAGAGGTTCTTCACGAGCTTTTGCTGGTCGCCGCCCGAGAAGTTGAAGCGCCCGCAGTAGGCGCGGCTGGGCATCTGGAATTTGCCCACGGTGATCATGTCGAGGCCGCCGGAGATGTCCTCCCACACGGTCTTGTCGCCGGCCAGGCCATCGCGGCTCTGGTCCACGGCGGCGATCTTCACGGTCTGTCCGATCTTCACCTCGCCGCTGTCGGGCTGTTCCTTGCCGGTGATGAGCTTGAACAGCGTGGACTTGCCCGCGCCGTTGGGGCCGATGATGCCCACGATGGCGCCCGCGGGCACCGTGAAGCTCAGGTTGTCGATCAGCAGGCGGTCGCCGTAGCTCTTGCTGACATTCTTGAACTCGATGACCTCGTTGCCCAGGCGGTCCGCCACGGGGATGAAGATCTCGTTGGTCTCGTTGCGCTTCTGGTAGTCGACGTCGCTCAGTTCCTCGAAGCGGGCCAGGCGCGCCTTGCTCTTGGCCTGGCGGCCCTTGGCGTTGGAGCGCACCCACTTGAGTTCTTCCTTCATGGCCTTGCGGCGCGCGTCTTCGGTGCGCTGCTCCTGCTCCAGGCGGGCTTCCTTCTGCTCCAGCCAACTGGAGTAGTTGCCCTTGTAGGGAATGCCGTGGCCGCGGTCGAGTTCGAGAATCCACTCGGCCGCGTTGTCGAGGAAGTAGCGGTCGTGGGTGATGGCCACCACGGTGCCGGGGAAGCGCTGCAGGAAATGCTCCAGCCACTCCACGGACTCGGCGTCCAGGTGGTTGGTGGGTTCGTCGAGCAGCAGCATGTCGGGCTTGCTGAGCAGCATGCAGCACAGCGCCACGCGGCGCTTTTCGCCGCCGGAGAGCAAGCCGATCTTCGCGTCCCAGGGCGGCAGGCGCAGCGCGTCGGCGGCGATCTCGAGCTGGTGCTCGGAGTCGGTGCCGGCCGTGGCGATGATGGCCTCGAGCTGGGCCTGCTCGGCCGCCAGCGCGTCGAAGTCGGCGTCTTCCTCGGCGTAGGCGGCGTAGACCTCTTCCAGCCGCTTCTGGGCCTGGCGCACCTCGCCCATGCTGTCTTCCACGGCCTCGCGAACGGTCTGCTCGTCGTTGAGCTTGGGCTCCTGCGGCAGGTAGCCGATGCGGATGCCCGGCATGGGGATCGCTTCGCCTTCGATCTCCTTGTCGATGCCGGCCATGATCTTGAGCAACGTGGACTTGCCCGAGCCGTTGAGGCCGAGCACGCCGATCTTGGCGCCCGGGAAGAAGGACAGCGAGATGTCCTTGAGGATCTGGCGCTTGGGCGGCACGATCTTGCCGACCCGGTTCATGCTGAAGACGTATTGAGCCATGGTGTTCTGTGGGAAATTTGCAGCGCGGGGCGTGGCGCGAAACCATGGATTATCGACCCATGCGACAATACGCCCCGTTCGGGCACATCAGTTGGCCCGGCACCAGCAGACTGCTGGGGTGTGCCTCCCGCGCGGACGCCACCACCTCCCCTTGAAATCCATCGGCCCCCGACTGAGCGGGGCGGCGCCCGAAGCGGCGCTCCCGTGCGGCCGATGCCCCAGCGCCCTGGAAGGGCGCAGATTCACACAATGACATTCGAAGAACTGAATTTGGCCCCGGCCATCGTGCAAGCCGTGCATGAACACGGCTATCACACGCCCACCCCCATCCAGGTCGAGGCCGTGCCGGCCGTCCTGGCGGGCCGCGACCTGCTCGCCGGCGCCCAGACCGGCACCGGCAAGACCGCCGCCTTCACGCTGCCCCTGCTGCAGCGCCTGTCGCAGGGCCAGCGGCCGAAAAACCGCTTCGGTGGCATCGGCATCCGTGCCCTGGTGCTCACCCCCACGCGCGAACTCGCCGCCCAGGTCGAGGAATCCGTGCGGGTCTACGGCAAGCACGTCGAGCTGTCGTCCACCGTGGTGTTCGGCGGCGTGGGCATGAACCCGCAGATCGACGCCATGAAGCGCGGCGTGGACATCCTCGTGGCCACGCCGGGCCGCCTGCTCGATCTGCAGCAGCAGGGCTTCCTCGATCTGTCGAACGTGCAGATCCTCGTGCTCGACGAGGCAGACCGCATGCTCGACATGGGCTTCATCCACGACGTGAAGAAGGTGCTGGCCCTGTTGCCGCAGAGCAAGCAGAGCCTGCTGTTCTCCGCCACCTTCAGCGACGAGATCCGCGACCTGGCCCAGGGCCTGCTGAAGGACCCGCAGCACATCCAGGTGACGCCGCGCAACACCACGGTGCAGCGCATCACCCAGGTCATCCACCCCGTGGGCCGCGGCAAGAAGAAGGCCCTGCTGGTCTACATCATCCAGTTGCACAACTGGAGCCAGGTGCTGGTGTTCACGCGCACCAAGTTCGGCGCCAACAACGTGGCCGACTACCTGAACAAGAACGGCATCACCGCCATGGCGCTGCACGGCAACAAGAGCCAGGGCGCACGCACCCAGGCGCTGGCCGGCTTCAAGAGCGGCGAGATCCGTGCCCTGGTGGCCACCGACATCGCCGCGCGCGGCATCGACATCGACGAGCTGCCGCACGTCGTCAACTACGACATCCCCAACATCTGCGAAGACTACGTGCACCGCATTGGCCGCACGGGCCGCGCGGGCCGCGAAGGCCAGGCGGTCAACCTCGTGAGTCTGGACGAAGAAGGCTTCATGATGGAGATCGAGCGCTTCACCAAGCAGCAGATCCCGGTGGAGATGTTCGCCGAGTACATGCCCGAGCCCGGCGAAAAGGCCGAGCCGATCGCCATGGGTCGCCAGACCATCTGGGGCGGCGCGGGCAAGCCGCCCAGCCGCGAGGTGATGGCCGCGGCCGCCAAGGCCGCGCGCCAGGAGATGGTGCAGCGCATCCGCGAGAAGAAGAGCAACGAAGGCCAGGGCCAGGGCCGTGGGCAGGGCGATGGCCAGCCGCGCGGCGGCCAGGGCCAGAAGGCACGGGGCCCGCGTCCGCAGGGCGGTGGCCAGGGCAACGGCGGCCAGTTCAACCACGGCCCGGGCAATGGCCAGCAGCGCCAGCGCCCCCCGCGCGGCGACCGTCCGCCGCGCGCCGATCGCCCGCCGCGCATGGACGGCGAGGAAGGCCACGAGCGCCAGCCCGGACCGAACGCCCACCTGGGCAGCCTGCGCATCCGCGACCCCCGCCCGCGCCAGGCCAACCCGAACGGCCAGCCCGATCCGCTGCGCACTGGCATCGACGCCATGCGCACGGGCAACCGGGGCAAGAACCGCAACAAGAAGGGCGGCGGTGGTGGCGGTGGTCAGCGCGGCGAGGGCAACGTCGATCCGCTGCGCACCAACTACGGCCGCATCGGAAACAACTGAGCCCACCCCCGCCGCGCTTCGTGCGACCCCCTCAAGGGGGCGGCGCCTGCGGCCCGGCAAAGCCGGTTCCGCGGCACCTCTGGGTCACACCGCTTCTGGCGAGGCGCGTCAGGTCTTCACGAAAGCCGTGACAAGCGGCTCGTCGCCCACCTGGCGGCTGCGGTGCCCGTGCACGGCCGCGTCGAAGGTGGCGCCTGCGGGCAGGGTGTCGGCCGAATAGAAGTGCTCGCCCGGGCCGAAGACGCGGCTCGTGCCGTCGCGCAGGCCGATCTCCATGCGCCCGCGCAGCACGATGAGCCATTGCGGCGCGTCGGTGCAATGGAAATCGCTGCAAAAACCCACCGGGCTTTCGCGCAGGACCAGGCCACTGGCGGGCAGCAGCGCCGACAGGCGCGCGGCGGGTGAACCGCCGTCCAGCGCCAGCGCTTCCTCGCGAAAGCGGGCGCGGCCGTCGGTGTCGGTGAACAGAACGACGCGGGTGAAGGTGCTCATGTGGGGCTCCGGCAACCGCCGGGTTCTACCAGATGCCGCTACAGATGCGCCCGGCGACAGGTCCGCTCGCGGTTTTCGCGCACACTCGGCCTTTTGCCAGAAGACGCATGCGACTCCTGCTCGCCGAAGACGACACCATGCTCGGCCAGGGCCTCGAAAAGGGCCTGGGCATGGCGGGCTTCACCGTGGACTGGGTGCGCGACGGCGCCACCGCGCAAACCGCCTTGCAGGCCGGCGGGCACGAGGTGCTGCTGCTCGACATCGGGCTGCCGCGCCAGGACGGCCTGCAACTGCTGCGCTGGATGCGCGAGCAACCACTGGACATCCCCGTGCTGGTGGTGTCGGCCCGCGACGCGGTGAGCGACCGCATCGCCGGCCTGAACCTGGGCGCCGACGACTACCTCACCAAACCCTTCGACCTGGACGAGCTCATCGCGCGCGTGCACGCGCTGGCGCGGCGCCGGCAAGGCCGCCCGCAGCCGGAGATGCGCCTGGGCCCCCTGGTGCTGAGCCCGCAGCGGCGCGAGGTCACGCTGGGCGAGCAGCGCGTGCCGCTGTCGGCGCGCGAGTTCGACCTGCTGGCCGCGCTGATGGAGCGCCCGGGCCAGGTGCTCTCGCGCGAACAGCTCGAGCAGCGCCTGTACGCCCCGCAGAACGAGGTGCTCAGCAACGCCGTCGAGGTGCACCTGCACCACCTGCGCCGCAAGCTGGGCGCGGCCTGGATACGCAACGTGCGCGGTGTGGGCTACAAGCTGGTTGAGCCCCCGCAATGAAGTCGATCCGCCAGCGGTTGCTGCTGTGGCAGCTGGGGGCGCTGGTGATCGCCGCCGCGCTCGAGGGCCTCATCAGCTACCAGTTGGCCTGGGACGGCTTCAACCGCTCGCGCGACAGCGTGCTGCAATCGATCGCCTATTCGGTGGTCCGCCACGGCATGCGCCCCGCGCCGGACCACGCCAGCCCGCAGGCGCCGACGCCGAACCCGCCCGATGGCCCGTCCACCGACCTGGGCCACTTCACCACGCAGATCTGGACCACCGGCGGGCAGCTGATCTACAGCTCCCTGGCCGCGGGCGGGCCGCCGCTGCAGTCCCCCGGCCTGAACGTGGCGAGCTGGAACGGCGAGGACTGGCGCATCTACACCCTGGTCGAACGCGAACAGGTCGTGCAAGTGGCCGTGACCGCGGCCGATCGCCTGGAGCGCTTCGGCGAGATCCTGCCCGGGCTGCTGGTGCCGCTGGGCGTGCTGGTGCTGGTGATCTGGCTGCTCATGCACGCGGCGGTGAGGAATGCGCTGGCACCCCTGAACGCCTGGGGCCGCGACCTGCGCCACCGCGAAGGCGGTGACCTGCGCGCGGTGGGCACGCAGGCGCTGCCCGAGGAACTGGTGCCGCTGGGCGAGGCCCTCAACCAGTTGCTGTCGCGCGTGGAGGCCCTGCTGGGCAGCCAGCGCACGCTGCTGGCCGACGTGGCGCACGAACTCAACACGCCCCTGGCCGCGGTGAAGCTGCAGGCCCAGATCGCGCGGCGCAGCGGCGACGCCACGCGAGAAGCGGCCCTGGACGAACTGGACCGGGGCATCGAGCGCGCCACGCACCTGGTGGCCCAGTTGCTGCAGATGGCGCGGCTGGAGCCCGGCGTGCGCGAGCGCCGCCCCGCCCCCCTGCGCCTGGACACGCTGGCGGCCGAGGTGGTGGCCGCCTTCTCGGCACGCGCCGACGCGCGCGGCATCGACCTGGGCCTGGCGCCCAGCGAAGCGGCCTGGGTGCCCGGCGACGAAGAAGACCTGCGCGTGCTGTTGAACAACCTGGTGGACAACGCCCTGCGCCACGTGCCCGCCGGCGGCCGCGTGGACGTGCAGGTGACGGCCGAGGGCGGGCGCGTCCGGCTGGGCGTGAGCGACACCGGCCCTGGCATCCCCGAAGCCGACCGCGAGCGGGTCCTGCGCCGCTTCGTGCGCCTGAACCCGTCCCACGAGGACGGCCAGGGCAGTGGACTGGGCCTGTCCATCGTCGCGCGGGTGGTGGCGCAGCACGGCGCCACACTGGCGCTCGACGAGCGCGAGGGCGGCGGGCTCAGCGTGCGCATCGACCTGCCGGCCGCCGCCCCATCGCGCTAAACTGTTTCGGTTTTCGCAACAGTCAAGGCCTCTCAAGGCCCACTTCAACACCATGGACCGTCTGCATTCCATGCGCGCCTTTCAGAAGGTGGTGGACGAAGGCGGCTTCGCCGCCGCGGCGCGCGCGCTCGATCTCTCGCCGGCCGTGGTCACGCGCCTGGTGGCCGACCTCGAGGAGCACCTGGGCACCCGCCTGCTGCACCGGACCACGCGCCGGGTCTCGCTCACCGATGCCGGCGAGGTCTATCTGGACCGCGTGCGCCAGATCCTGCTCGACCTGGAAGAAGCCAGCGCGCTGGTGAGCTCGCAGACGCAGGAGCTCGCGGGCGTGCTGCGCCTGCTGGCGCCGCCGGTGCTGGCCACGCACGTGCTGGCGCCGCTGGTGGCGGATTTCCGCAAGGCCTACCCCAAGATCCGCCTGGACATCGACGTCGAGTCCCACCGCGAGCCGCCGGTGGAGGACTACGACATCACCCTCATCGGCGCCGACGCCACCTTCGACTCCAACGTCATCGCCCGCAAGGTGATCAGCACCGAAGGGATCCTGCTGGCATCGCCGGACTACATCGCGCGCCGCGGCCAGCCTGCGCGGCCCGACGACCTCTCGCAGCACGACGTGCTGCGCCTCAAGCCCAGCACCGGGCGCACGAGCAAGTGGCGCCTGCTCAACGCCAACGAGAACGACCGCGCGGTGGAGGTCGAGGTGCAGCCCGTGCTCTGGGCCAACCACAACGACACCCTGATGCACGCCGCGCTCGACGGCGCGGGCATCACGGCCACGTCGGTGGAGCTGGCCGCGCCGCTGCTGGCCGACGGCGACCTGGTGCGCGTGCTCAGCCCCTGGATCACCAACCGGCTCACCATGTACGCCGCCCTGCCCAGCCGCAAGTTCATGCCGCGGCGCACGCAGGTCTTCCTCGACCACCTCAGCGAACAGACGCGCGCGCGCGTCGACCAGGCCCTGGCCACCTGCATGGCCTGCGGATGACGGAGATGCACCCCATGACCGACCCGAACGCCATCCACTTCGGCCACCACGACCGCGTCGTCATCGTCACCGGCGGCGCGCAAGGCATCGGCGCGGCCTGCGCACGCCGCTTCGCGCGCGAGGGTGCGCGCGTGGTCATCGCCGACCTGGCGCGTGAACCCGGCGAGGCCCTGGCGCACGAACTCGGCGGTGGCTTCATCGCCTGCGACGTGGGCGACAAGGCCCAGGTGGATGCCTTGGTGGCCCAGGTGCTCGACGAGGCCGGCCGCATCGACGTGCTGGTGAACAACGCGGGCATCTTCAAGGCGGCCGATTTCCTGGACATCAGCGAGGCCGACTTCGACGCCGTGCTGCGCGTCAACCTCAAGGGCGCCTTCCTGATGGCTCAGGCCGTGGCGCGCGCCATGGTGCAGGGCGGCGTGCGGGGTTCCATCGTGCACATGAGCTCGGTCAATGGCGTCATGGCCATTCCCAGCATCGCCAGCTACAACGTCAGCAAGGGCGGCATCAACCAGCTCACGCGGGTGATGGCGCTGGCCCTGGCCGACCACGGCATCCGCGTCAACGCGGTGGCGCCGGGCACCATCGCCACCGAACTGGCGGCGCAGGCCGTGCTCACCAGCGACGACGCGCGCCGCAAGATCCTCAGCCGCACCCCCATGAAGCGCCTGGGCGAGCCCGAGGAAGTGGCCGACGTGGTGGCCTGGCTCGCCAGCGACGCGGCCAGCTACGTCACGGGCGAGATCGTCACGGTGGACGGCGGGCGCATGGCGCTGAACTACACGGTGCCGGTTTGAGGGTTCAGGCGGGCACCGCGCGCGGCGCGGGCCGTGCCTCGCGGATCGGCAGGTGGATGAGCGCGGCACCGATGGCCAGCACGATGTCCACGTACCAGACCCAGTCGAAGCTGCCCGTGGCGTCGAACACGCGCCCGCCCAGCCAGGCGCCCAGGAAGCCGCCCACCTGGTGCGCGAACATCACCGCGCCGAACAGCATGGCCATGTTGCCCATGCCGAAGAACTTGGCCACCAGGCCCACCGTGGGCGGCACGGTGGACAGAAAAGTCAGGCCCATCACGGCGGCAAAGACCAGCAGCACCGCCTCCGTCTTGGGCGCCCACAGGAACACCAGCACGGCCAGTGCGCGCGTGGCGTACACCAGCGACAGCAGCGACTTCATGCGCCAGCGTCCCACCGCCCAGCCCATGGCCAGGCTGCCGACGATGTTGAACAGACCGATGATGCCCAGCGCCCAGGCGCCCACCGGCGCGGGCAGGCCGCAGGCCGCCACCACGCCCGGCAGGTGCGTGGCCAGGAAGGCCACGTGGAAGCCGCAGACGAAGAAGCCGGCCGCGAGCATGAGGTAGTCGCGGTGCTGCAAGGCGCGCTTGAGCGCCTCGCGCGCGGGGAGTGCCACCGGGGCCGCCGCCTTCGCCGCGCCGCTGGGCCCCCCGCGCAGCACCCAGGCCGCCGGCAGCGCCAGCAGGGTGATGAAGGCCAGCGCCTGCAGCGCGCCGATCCAGCCCAGGCTGGCCGTGAGCCCGGCCGCGATGGGCGCCATGACGAACTGCCCGAAGGAGCCGCCGGCGTTGACGATGCCCGTGGCCATGCCGCGCCGCTCGGGTGCGATGTGCCGGCTGGCCGCCGCCATCAGCACCGAAGGCCCCGCCATGCCCGCCCCGCCCGCGGCCAGGATGCCCAGCGCGAAGATCAGGCCCAGCGTCGTCGTCATGTAGGGCGTGAGGAAGGTGCCCGCCGCCACCAGCAGCACGCCGATCACCAGCACGCGGCCCGCGCCCACCCGGTCGGCGAAGGCGCCCGCAAAGGGCTGGGTGAGGCCCCACCAGAGCTGCCCGAAGGCGAAGGCCAGGCTGATGCTGCCCACGCCCAGGCCGGTGGCGGTGTTCAGGGGCGACAGGAAGAAGCCCATGGTCTGGCGCGTGCCCATGGTCAGCGCGAAGGCGCCGGCCGCGGCCAGCAGCACCAGCCACCACAGTCGGGCGCGGGGTTCAGGGTTCGTCATGGGGCGCCTCCGCGCTGTCCAGCAGCGCCAGGGATTCGTCGATGAGCGCGTGCAGCGCGATCACGCGCTCCGCGCCCAGGCGGTGGTTGACCGTCTCCTGCGCGGCGCGCCAGCGGCGCTGCGCCTCGGCGCGCTTGGCCTGGCCGTCGGCCGTGGCCTGGATCAGCCAACTGCGCGCGTCCGGCCCGGCGGCCTGCTCCACCCAGCCCGCGTCGATCAGCGGGCGCAGGTTGCGCGACAGCGTGGACGCGCTCATGTGCATCTGCTGCGCCAGTTCCACCGCGCGGATCGGCCCGAGCTTGGTGATGTACGACAGCAGCGAGTACTGCGTGATCTTCAGCCCCGCCTTGCCCACCTCGGCGTCGTAGAACGCGCCCAC
>NZ_DATIGV010000173.1:0-5700 GCF_035481345.1 Hydrogenophaga sp.
GACGGCGCGCGCGACGATGGCGCGGCCCGCCTGCGCCTGGCCAGCTTCCTGCTCGGCGGGCACTGGCTCGCGCTGGACGCGCGCCATGTGCTCATGGCCGCGCCCGACGCCCCGGTGCTGGGCCGAAGCGGCGCACGTGCGCCCTTTTGCGGGCTGGTTCAGGTGGCCGGACAGGTGTACCCCGTGGTCGACCTGCGACAGGTGGTGGCGGGCCTGGAAGCGCCGGCCGCGCGCGAGGCGGCGCCGGAGCGCCAGCTCATCGTGGTGCGCGTGCCGCGCGCCGATGGCGCGGCGCGCAGCTTCGCGCTGCGCGTCGACGGCCTGGGGCCGATGGTCGATGTCGCGCCCGCGCGGCGGCAGCGCCTGGGCCTGGCCGCGGTGGGGGGTGGCACACCGCTGATCGACGCCCTGGTGGCGGTGGAGGCGCCGGGCGCCGACGCGGGCTCGCGCGTGCTGTGCTGCATCGCGCCCGACTGGCTGGAGCGCTGCGCGGACCAGGCGCTGGGCGACAGCGCGCCGCTGGACCTGGACGCGCTGCTCGCCACGGCCTGAGGCGGCGTGAGCGGCAGGAGCGGCGTGTGTGACCTCAGCCGCGCGGGCGCAACGCGACCGCTTCGATCTCCACCCGCACCGGCGCGATCAGGCCGGCGATCACCGTCGAGCGCGCCGGCGCCGTGGCGGCCGGGAAGCGCTCGGCGTAGGCCGCGTTGAAGCCGGGGTAGTCCTGCCCGTCCACCAGCCACACGGTGGTCTTCACCACGTCGGCCAGCGTGCAGCCAGCGTCGCGCAGGATGTCCTCGATCAGGTCGATCGTGTGGTGCGTCTGGGCCACGATGTCCTCGCCCGCGGGCTGGCCGTTGCGCATGGGCACCTGGCCCGCCACGAAGACCAGGCGCTCGTCGGCCACCACGGCGGGCGAGATCGGTTGCACCACGCCGGCCCGCTGCACGGGCGGGCCGATGTGGCGGATGTCGGCGTTGTCGGGCATGCGCGCGCGCTCGCTCGGCATCAGTCCGGCTTGACGCCGGCGGTCTTCACGATGCCGGCCCACTTCTTGTTCTCGGCCTCGATGAAGGCCTTGTACTCGGCCGCGCCGCTGCCACCCAGCTTGAAGCCGCGCGAGACGAAGTACTCCTGGATGTCGGCGCTGGCCAGTGCGGCGTTCACGTCCTTGTTGATCTTGTCCACGACGGCCGCGGGCGTGCCGGGCGGCGCGAACAGGCCTTGCCAGGAGAGGGCCTCGAAGCCCGGGTAGCCGCTCTCGGCCACGGTGGGCACGTTGGGGAACAAGGGGTGGCGCTCCTTCGAGGTCACGGCGATCGGCGTGATCTTCTTGGCCTCGATCTGCGGCATCACCACCAGCACGTCGCCGAACATCAGGTCGATCTGGCCGCCCATGAGGTCGGTCAAGGCGCCCGCGCTGCCGCGGTAGGGGATGTGCAGCAGCGCGGTCTTGGTCGCGAGTTCGAACATCTCGCCCGTGAGGTGCATGGAGGTGCCGGTGCCCGGCGAGCCGTAGGTGATGGAACCCGGCTTGGCCTTGGCGGCGGTGATCAGCTCGTTCAGGTTCTTCGCGGCCACGCGCTCGTTCTTCACGATCAGCAGCGGTGCGCTCACCACGGCCGTCACGGGCGTGAAACCCTTGATCGGGTCGTAGGGCAGGTTGGGGTAGAGCGAGCCGGCGATGCCGTTGCTGCCCGTCACGCCGATGAGCAGGGTGTAGCCGTCGGGCGCGGCCTTGGACACGTGGTCCGCGCCCACCGTGCCGCCCGCGCCGGGGCGGTTGTCCACGATGACGGTCTGCTTCCACTGCGCGGAGAGCTTCTCGCCGATCTTGCGCGCGAGCAGGTCGGTGCTGCCGCCGGGCGGGAAGGGCACGACGATGCGCACCATCTTGCTCGGGTAGGCGTCCTGGGCGGACGCGGCCACCGGCGCGAGCGCGGCCAGGGTGAGGGTGCTGGCCATGGTCAGGGCGCTGACGAGGCTTCTGCGGGTGAGGGTGATGCGTTTCATCGGGTTCTCGCTTTCAAGTGGATGGTTTCAGTGGCGTGGCATGGCCTCGCCCCACGCGCCTCCTCCGGCCGTTTCTATGACGAGCCTGTCTCCAGCGGACCAGTCCACGCGCGCCCTCGCAGGCAACACGTCGACCCGTCCATCGGATCTTTCGATGCGCGCGGCCGAGGGGGCGCCGTCGCCGCCCCCGTGGCTGCCGCGCGCGCGGCTGACATGGCGCTCGCCCCGGTAGGAGACGCTGCCCTGTCCTTCAAGCAATTCGTACACCCGGCGCACGCCGTGTCCGCCGGTGAAGCGGCCCGCGCCGCCCGAGGCCTCGCGGATCGCGTAGCCGTGCACGCGCAGCGGCGCCTCCGACTCGATCACCTCGATCGGCGTGTTGCGCGCGTTGCCCACGTCGGTGGAGACGCCGCTGGTGCCCTCGCCGTGCGCGCTCGCGCCGGCGCCGCTGGCGATGATCTCGGTGAGCAGCCAGCGCTGGCCATCGGCGCGCGCGCCGCTGAGCGAGAGCACCGTGGCCACGCCCGCGTTGGCCGCGAGCGGATCGCGCGAGGCGCCCGAGGACCAGGCGCCGAGCATGGCGTTGCACGCGAGCTTGAGCGTGGCGGTGCGCGCGTTCACCGCGGCCGGCAGGTTCGGGTTGACCACGCTGCCCTCGGGCAGGACCCAGGTGGCCGGCGCCAGGCAGCCCGCGTTGTTGGGCGCCTGCGGCGCGAGCGATCGCATGAAGAACAGGATCGCCGACATCATGCTCGACGGCGAAGCGTTCACCGGTCCGCGCGTCTGAGGCGAGGAGCCGGTGAAGTCGATGGTGAGCGCGTCGCCGCGCTTGCGCAGGCTCACCGCGATGCGCACCGGCGTGTCGCTGATGCCGTCGCCGTCGAGCTGGTCCTGCCAGCGCCACTCGCCGTCGGGCGCGGCGCGCAAGGCCTCGCGCGTGAGGCGCTCGGACTGCGCGAGCAGCGCGCCGCACACGGCCTCGAAGGGGGCGCCGGTGCGCGCGCGCAGCGCGGCCATCTCGCTGGCGCCCAGGCTCACGGCCGACCACTGCGCGTTCAGGTCGCCCAGCAGGTTGCCGGGTGTTCGGCTGTTGGCCGTCAGCAAGGCTTCGATGCCGGGATCGGGTTCGCCCTTCGCGCGCCAGCGCACGGGCGGGATGCGCAGGCCTTCCTGGTAGATCTCGGTCGCGTTGGGCGGGATCGATCCGGCCGCGATGCCGCCCACGTCCTGGTGGTGCAGGATGGCCGCGGCCAGCGCGATCACCGCGCCGTCGCTGAACACCGGGCGCACCACGATCAGGTCGGGCAGGTGCGTGCCGCCCGACCACGGGTCGTTCATCAGCCAGGCGTCGCCCTCGGCCATCGCGTCCACGGGGCAGCGTTGCAGCAGACCGGCGATGGCGGGGATCAGCGAACCCAGCAGCAGCGGCAGCGAGCGCGCCTGCGCGAGCAGGCGGCCGTCGGGCAGGAACACGGCGGCCGCGCAGTCGCCGCCCTCGCGCGCGATGGAGGAGTAGGCCGCGCGCATCATGCGGCTCTGCATGCGGTCCACGATGCCCTGCAGTGCCAGGCGCACGGGCTCCATCAGGATCAGGTGTTCGCGGTTCATTCCGGCCCGCTCCGCGACAGCAGCAGCGCGCCGTCGGGCGCCAGCGTCCAGCGCCAACCCCCGGGCACCCACACCGTGGTGGTGGCGGCGAAGAGGGCGCGCGGGCCCACGCCTTCGGACGGGCAGCCAGCCCACCGCGCCGGGTCGGGGCGCAGGTGGCGGGCGTTCACGCCGGGTTCCGGCACGGCCTGCTCGAACACGCCGCGCAGCAGCAGGGCCTGCACTTCGAAACGGGCAGGCAACTGGCCGCGCAGGGTTTCGTAGCGCTCGGCGAAGCGCGCGCGCAGCGTGGCGAGGTCGTCGTCGGTTTCCCAGGGCACCTCCACCGGCTTGCCCTGGCCCACGATCAGCAGCTCCAGACTCCAGCGCGCCTCGCCCTCGGGCGCTGCCGCGCGCATCGCCTCGCGGTGGTCGATCAGCGCGGCCAGGCCGTCGGCATCCAGCGCCAGCGCGCAGGAGCGTTCCACCGTGCGCGTGGGCGGCGCGGCCAGCAGGCCCAGCGCCGCGATCACGCCCGCGTGCGGGATCACGCGCACGCGCGGCACGCCCGCGAGCTCGGCCACCTCGGCCACGTGCTGCGCGCCGCCGCCGCCGGCGGCCACCAGCACGCAGTCGGCGGGGTGCAGGTCGCGCTGGAAGGCGCGCATCTTCACGCTCTCGGCCATGGCGGTGGCCGCGGTGGCCACGACGGCGCGCGCGGCGTCGAGTGGGTCCAGGCCCAGCGGCCGGGCCACGTCTTTCTCGATCGCGGCGCGGGCGCGCGCGGCGTCGAGCGCCACGCCGCCCGACAGCCGCTCGGGCAGGCGGCCCAGCAGCACCAGCGCGTCGGTCAGCGTGGCCTCGGTGCCGCCCAGGCCGTAGGCCGCGGGGCCGGGCCAGGCGCCCTGCGAGCGCGGG
Organism: Hydrogenophaga sp.; assembly: GCF_035481345.1. Taxonomy (GTDB): domain Bacteria; phylum Pseudomonadota; class Gammaproteobacteria; order Burkholderiales; family Burkholderiaceae_C; genus Hydrogenophaga. The sequence goes on from NZ_DATIGV010000173.1 coordinate 4,519, forward strand.
CCCAGGCGCAGGCCGCCACCGGCGTTGACCGTGGCCAGGCTGCCGCCGCCGATGGACAGCGACTCCACATCGGCGCAGCGCAGGCGCAGCGTGAGCTCGCCGCACAGGAGCGTGTCGCTGAACAGCGGGCGGCCGGCGTCGAGCAGGCCGATGTCGGTGCTGGTGCCGCCCACGTCCACCGACATCACCACGCGCGCGTCGTCGTCGTCGCTGTCACTGTTGCCATCAAGCTTGCCGTTGGGCAGGCTCGCGGCCACGCCCTGCAGCGCGGCGCAGGGCCCCGACATCGCCAGGCCGATGGGCCGCAGCGCCGCCTCGGCCCAGGGCGCGATGCCGCCTTCGGAGCGCATCAGCGCGGGCTCGGGCAGGCCGCGCGCGCGCAGCGCCACGCCCAGCGACTGCAGGTAGCGCTGCACGAGCGGCTTGCTGTAGGCATCGAAGGCCGTGACCAGGAAGCGCTCGAACTCGCGCGGTTTGGGGTCGACCTCGCTGGACAGCGACACCAGCAGTTCGGGCTCGGCCTCGAGCAGCCAGTCGCGCACCTGTTGCTCGTGCGCGGGCCGCAGGTGCGCGAACAGCAGGCACACCGCCACCGAGGCGATGCCTTGCGCGCGCAGTTGGCGTGCGATGGCGATCACCTGCTCGCGCTCCAGCGGTTCGACGGCTTCGCCCTGCGCGTCGATGCGGCCACGGATCTCGAACCGCAGCTCGGCCGGGAAGAGCCGGCGCTCGGGCGTGGGCGGCGCCACGGCGGGCGTGTACAGATCGCGGCGGTCCTGGCGCGCGAGCGCGAGCACGTCGCGCAGGCCCTCGTTGGTGAGCACGGCCACAGGGCCTGCGCCCTGTTCGAGCAGCAGGTTGGTCACCACCGTGGAGCCGTGCACGAGGCGCGCCACCTGCGCGGGCGCGATGGCCTGCTCGTCGAGCAGGCGCTGCACCGCCGCCAGGATGGGTTGCACCAGTTCGCCGGCCTCGCGCGGGTGCTTGAGCGCGCGCAACTCACCCGCGCTGGAGCAGGCCACCACGTCGATGAAGGTGCCGCCCATGTCCACGCCGATGGCCCATTGCTCGCTCATTGCCGGTCCTTCATCGGAAGCGCGAGGCACTGAAAGGGGACAGGTCGACCTGGGGCGCGCGGCCCGCCACCAGGTGCGCGACCTCGCGGCCCGTGGTGGCGCCCAT
>NZ_DATIGV010000174.1:0-32592 GCF_035481345.1 Hydrogenophaga sp.
CCCGCGATGAACTGGAACGCGCTCAGCACACCCGCCAGCAGGCGCTGCGCGAGCAAGGCGCCCGGCTCCACCAGGAAGCCCGCCACACCCATCAACAGCGTGGCCAGCCAGCCACCCCACAGAAACAGCAGCGAAGGCCCCAGGCGGCGCATGAGCACCGGCGTCAACAGAGCGCCCAGCAGGTAGCCCACCGCGTTGACCGTGTTCATGGTGCCCGCCAGCGTGTAGCTCCAGCCCAGGTCGTCGCGCATGGGTGGCAACAGCAGGCCGTAGGCGAAGCGCGTCACACCCAGCGACACGGCCGCACCCAGCGAAAGGGCCAGGGCCAGGCGCATCAGCGGCAGCGGTGTCGGCGTGGGCATCGCCGGCATTGTGGACGCGGGCCCGCGCAGCCGCTGTCGCGCCGGTCCTTCCACCCCGCCACGCACTGGCCCTGTGCCGATCGGACCGCAGGCCGTAGAGTGGCCGCATGAACGCTTCGGCCCTCCCCCCCGAACGACTCGCGGCCTTGCGGCGCCGGGAATCGGAACGCTTCGTCGCCACCCATCCGCGTTCCATGGCCCAGGCCGAGTCCGCGCGCGCCCACTACCTCTTCGGCGTGCCCCTGCACTGGATGCGCGACTGGCCCGGCCCCGCCACGCTCGCGGTCGAACGCGCCCAGGGCGCGGCGCTGTTCTGCGCCGACGGCTTGCGCTACAGCGACTTCTGCTTAGGCGACACCGGCGCCATGTTCGGCCACAGCCCCGAGCCGCTGGCGCAAGCCATTGCGCAACAGGCCGAACGCGGCCTCACCTGCATGCTGCCGTCCACCCACGCCCTGGCCGTGGGCGAGGCCCTGCAGCGCGTGTTCGGCCTGCCCATCTGGCAATTGGCGCTGACGGCCAGCGACGCCAACCGCTTCCTGCTGCGCTGGGCGCGCGCCGCCACCGGCCGGCCCCAGGTGCTGGTGTTCGACGGCTGCTACCACGGCGCGGTGGACGACACCCTGGTGGACCTGGACGTGGCTTCGGGCACCACCGTGCGCCGCCCCTCCCTGCTGGGCCAGGTGCACAACCACCACGCCCACACGCGCGTGGTGCCGTTCAACGACCTGGCCGCGCTCGAAGCCGCACTCAGCCGCCACGACGTGGCCTGTCTGCTGGCCGAACCCGCGCTCACCAACTGCGGCCTGATCCCACCCAACACGGGCTACTGGCCCGTCGCGCGCGAGCTCTGCCGCCGCCACGGCGCGCTGTTCGTCATGGACGAGACCCACACCATCTCCACCGCGCTCGGCGGTTACGCCCGCGCCCACGGCCTCGAGCCCGACGCCATCGTGGTCGGCAAGGCCGTGGCCGGCGGCCTGCCCTGCGCGGTGTACGGCGTGACCACAGCGCTCGCGCAGCGCATGGTTCGCGCCAAGGAGGCCGCCCCCGAAGGCCACAGCGGCATCGGCACCACCTTGTCGGGCAACGCGCTGACCATGGCCGCGCTGGAAGCGGCGCTCACCCACCTGCACACCGAAGCGAACTACGCGCACATGCTGGCCATCGCCGCCTTGCTGCAGGACGGCCTGGTGAAGCGCCTGCGCGCCGCGGGCCGGCCCTGGACCGTGACGCGCCTGGGCGCCCGGCTGGAACTGCAATTCATGCCACGCACACCGCGCCATGCGCAGGACGTGCGCGCGCTCGCGCAAGGCGAACTCGAATCGCTGACCCACCTCTTCATGCTCAACCGCGGCGTGCTGCTCACGCCCTTCCACAACATGATGCTCGCCAGCCCCGCCACCACGCCCGCCGACGTGGAGCATCTGCTGGCGGCGTTCGACGAACTGCTCGCCGAACTCGCCGATTGAAGCTCAGCCCACGCCCACGGGCGACGGTGCCAGGCGCACGATGCGCGTGAACAAGCGGTCAAAGGCCGGGTCGCGCGAACCCTCGGGGCTCAAGGGGTCCACGTGCTGGGCGAAGGCCGCGTCCAGCGCGCGGCGATCGGCCTCGCCCAGGCATTGCTCGGCGGCGGGCAGCACCACCTGCTCCTCCAGCTTCATGTGGCCCAGGTAGAAGTTCACGTAGTCCTTCGCCTCATTCACGAAATCGCGGCGTCGAGGCTCACCCAGGTACTCCCAGGCCAGCAACAGGTGCATCAACTCGCGCACCCGGTTCTCGCCACCCAGGTGGTCCCTTTCCAGGCGCTGGATCGCCTCCATGGTCTGTGGCGCGGCGCGCGCCACGCGCGGAAACAGCAGGTCCGACTCCTTGGGGTGGTGCAGTCGCTCCGGAAACTCGCCGATGTAGAAAAGCATCGCGCGCAGCACGTCGAAAAAGCGCTCGGGACCGTCCGTCTCCGGACCTCGTTCGATCATCACGAGCATGGAACGCAGCATGGCCGACAGGCTCGCGTGTTCGTCGCGGATGGTGCTCAGGGCGTCGCGTTTCATGGCGTGTCTCCTCGGACTGGGGTCCACAGCTTCCCACTCGACGGCCGCTCGCGCCTTGACGCAGGTCAAGCCCAAGCACGCACCCCAAACCCGCACGCTTGACCTTGACACCATGTCAAGCTTGAGAATGCCTTCACCCCAACACAGGAGCCATTCCATGAACCAGACCTTCAACGTGCAGGGCATGACCTGCGGCCACTGCGAGCGCAGCGTCACCAACGCCATCAAGCAACTCGATCCTCAGGCCGAGGTGCGCATCGACCGGCCGCAGAACCGCGTCGACGTCGACAGCACCGCATCGCGCGAGAAGATCGCCGCGGCCATCCGCGAAGAAGGCTACACGGTCACGGCGTGATGGACGCCCACGCCACCATCTGGCCGGTCAACATCGGCCAGGCCGCGCAACTCAGCGGCATCTCGCCCAAGATGCTGCGCCACTACGAAGGCCTGGGCCTGCTCGGCGCGGTGCGGCGCACCGACAGCAACTACCGCCAGTACGCCGAAACCGACGTCCACACCCTGCGCTTCATCCGGCGCGCGCGCGACATGGGCTTCACGCTCGACGAGATCCGCGACCTGGTGAACCTCTGGCACAACCGCCGGCGCAGCAGCGACACCGTCAAGCGCATCGCACAGAAGCACATCGACGAACTGGCCGAACGCATCGCCGCGCTGGAGGCCATGCGCCGCACCCTGCAGGACCTGGTCGTCCGCTGCCCGGGCAATGACCGGCCCGACTGCCCCATCCTGGACGACCTCGGCGGCGGCACCGACACGGATCTTTACAAGAACCACACAGAGCCTGCCACTTTGCTGCACAGAGCCCGCGCACAGTGAGACCCACGCCACCAGCCGGTGGTCCCATTGTTCAAAGGAGTGCCCATGAAACCCTCGATCTTCAGCCGCCGCGCCTTCGCCGTGACCGCCGCCGCCACCGCCATCACGGCCCTGTCCTTCAGTGCCCTGGCCCAGAACGCCGGTGCGCCGGCCCAACCGGCACCCGCCGCCAGCGCCGCCCAGCCCCAGGTGCAGGCCCCGCGCCACGACCCGCAACGCCACGCGCAGCGCATGGAGCGGATGCAGCAGCGCATCGCCGAGCACCAGTCGCGCCTGAAGGACAGCCTGCAACTGCGCCCCGAGCAGGAAACGGCCTGGAACGACTTCATCGCGAAGACGAAACCCGCCGCACGCCCCGCCGGTGCTGAACGACTCAGCCGCGCCGATTGGGCCAAGCTCAGCACGCCCCAGCGCCTGGACCGCCTGGACGCCATGAAGGCCGAGCGCGACCGCCAGATGGCCCAGCGCCACGACGCGATCCGCCAGTTCTACGCGCAACTCACGCCCCCGCAGCAGAAGGCCTTCGACGCGCAGCGCGGCATGGGCATCGGTGGCATGCGGCACGTGGGCCACCACGGCCCCATGGAGCAGATGCACCGCATGGACCACGGCGCCAAGGGCTTCCATGGCCACGGCGAACCGCGCCAACCCCGTCTCTGACTTCTTCTTACTGAATCAATTACTTAAATTAGTTGTAGTAGATAAGGGGCGCCGTCCGCTGTGGACAAGCGCCCCTTGTCCTTTCGTGACAAGGATTTTTCGATCCTGACAAGTCTGTGTGAAGCACCCGCCCGAACGAGGAACACGATTGGGGACAAACCGCGGTTCGGGCCGCGGGCTGTGGACAAGTCATGGCTTGTCCCGGAATTACCCACAGCCTTGTTCCAAAGTCCGGTGACAGTTGCTCACCAAAGGCCGCGACACCCGCTGCTACACTGCGCGGCTTTCGCCCGCCCGCCTTTCGCAATGCCCGTGTCCCTCGGCGGCCAAGCGCCTGCCAGCTTCGACCTCAAGAGCGTTCACCTGCCGCTGCTGGCGCTGCTGCTCAAGTCGGGCGACCTCGATCTGCTGCGCCGCGAGTTCGGCCAGCGCTACGGCGACCAGCCCGACTTCTTCGACCACGACCCGCTGCTCATCGACCTGCAAGGCCTGGGTGACGAGGCCCTGCCCGATCTGCTGCAGCTGAGCGAGCTGCTTCGCGCCCACCGCCTGCGCCCCGTGGCCGTGAACGTGGCCGGCGAGGCGCAGCGCGCCGCGGCCCAGGCCGCCGGGCTGCCCCTGGCCGATGCGCCGCTGCTCACGCGCCAAGGCAAGGCGGCTGAGCCCGCCACCCCTGCGGCGGCACCCGTGGCCCCGCCGCCGCCGCCCGTGCCGGCGCCCGGCGCCCTGGTCATCGACAAGCCCCTGCGCTCAGGCCAGCAGGTCTACGCGCGCGGTGGCGACCTGGTGGTCATGGCCATGGTCAACCCCGGTGCCGAGGTCATCGCCGACGGCCACATCCACGTCTACGCGCCCTTGCGCGGCAAGGCCATGGCGGGTGCGCGCGGCAACGCGCAGGCGCGCATCTTTGCCCTGGCCATGGCGCCCGAACTCATCTCCATCGCCGGCGTCTACCGCACCAGCGAAGTGCCGCTGCCCGAATCCCTGCTGGGCAAGCCCGCCCAGGTGCGGCTGCACAGCAACGCCGAGGGCGACCGGCTCGTCATCGACGCCCTGCCCACCTGAACACCTGAACCTTCACACGCATTCACGGAGCCATTCCATGACCCGAATCGTCGTCGTCACCTCCGGCAAGGGAGGGGTGGGCAAGACCACCACCAGCGCGAGCTTTGCCACGGGCCTGGCCCTGCGCGGCCACAAGACCGCGGTCATCGACTTCGACGTCGGCCTGCGCAACCTCGACCTCATCATGGGCTGCGAGCGCCGCGTGGTGTACGACCTGATCAACGTCATCCAGGGCGAGGCCAACCTCAACCAGGCCCTCATCAAGGACAAGCAGGTCGAGAACCTGTTCATCCTGGCCGCCAGCCAGACGCGCGACAAGGACGCCCTCAACCAGGAAGGCGTCAAGCGCGTCCTCGACGACCTCAGCGGCATGGGCTTCGACTACATCGTCTGCGACTCGCCCGCCGGCATCGAGGCCGGTGCGCTCATGGCCATGCACTACGCCGACGAGGCCCTGGTGGTGACCAACCCCGAGGTCTCCAGCGTGCGCGACTCCGACCGCATCCTGGGCATGCTCTCCAGCAAGACGCGCCGCGCCATCGAAGGCAAGGACCCGATCAAGGAGCACCTGCTCATCACGCGCTACAACCCCATGCGCGTGGCCGACGGCCACATGCTCTCCCTGCAGGACATCCAGGACATCCTGCGCATCCCGCTCATCGGCGTCATCCCCGAGAGCGAGTCGGTGCTGACCGCGTCCAACCAGGGCACGCCGGCCATCCACCTCAAGGGCAGCGACGTGGCCGAGGCCTACGGCGACGTGATCGACCGTTTCCTGGGGCACGACAAACCCCTGCGCTTCATCGAGGCCGAAAAATCCGGCTTCTTCAAGCGCCTGTTCGGAGGGAAATGAGGCATGTCCCTGCTGTCCTTCCTGCTGGGTGAGAAGAAGAAGACCGCCTCCGTCGCCAAGGAGCGGCTTCAGATCATCCTGGCGCACGAGCGCTCGGGGCGCAGCGCCGCCGAGCCCGACTACCTGCCCTCGCTGCAGCGCGAGCTGGTGGCCGTGATCGGCAAGTACATCCGCATCAATCCGGACGACATCAAGGTCCAGCTCGAGCGGCAGGACAACCTCGACGTGCTCGAGGTCAAGATCGAACTTCCCGAGCGCCGCTGAGCCTCGACCGGTAAAATCCTTGGGTTTTGCGCGCGCCAACGCGCACCAGGCCCGGCCCCCCGCCCCGGGCCGATCGCCGGCCATCGCCCCTAGATGGCCTTTTTCACGCCCCCTGCCCCCGTGGCCGATCGCCGGTCGCGGGCACCGTATGCCGGGCGCGTGTTTATCTATCGAAAGGACCGCATGGCCAAGGAAGAACTGATCGACATGATGGGCATCGTCAACGAGGTGCTGCCCGACACGCGTTTTCGCGTCACCCTCGACAACGGGCACCAGCTCATTGCCTATTCCGCCGGCAAGATGAAGAAGAACCACATCCGCATCCTCGCGGGTGATCGCGTCTCGCTCGAACTTTCGCCTTACGACCTCACCAAGGGCCGCATCAACTTCCGCCACCTGGAAGGCCGCGGCCCCGCGACGCCGCGCCGCCGCTGAGCGCGCAAAGCGTCACGCCCCCGCCCCGATCGGGCCCCCGAGCCCGATCGGAGGCCTTCAGCGCACTGGGTCAACGGCCGAGAACATGGCCAGGGCTCCACCGGAGCCACCGTGTTCGAGGTGACCCATGTTCGTGCGCTCCCCCGGCTTTCGTTTCGTTTCGGCCCTGCTGGCCCTGAGCCTGCCCCTGGCGGCTCACGCAGCCCAGGACGATGCCGCCGCGCCGGCGACGGCCGCCAGCGCCCCCGAGATCTGGCTCAACGTGGGCGGCTTCTCCCGCCACTTCGACCGCAGCAACCGCTACAACGAGCGCAACTTCGGCTTCGGCATCGAATGGCGCACCTCCGAGCAGTTCGCCTTCATGGCCGGTGTCTACGACAACAGCCTGGGCAAGCACTCGCAGTACGCGGCGGTGAACTGGCAGCCCTGGAGCCTTGGCCCGGTCAAGCTCGGCGCGGCCATCGGCGTCATGAACGGCTACCCCTCGCTCAAGCGCGGCGGCACCTTCTTCGCCGCCCTGCCCATGGCCTCCATCGAAGGCCGGCGCTTCGGCATCAACCTGGGCCTCATTCCCTCCATGAAAAACGTGGACGGCGCGTTCATGCTGCAGTTCAAGCTGCGCGTGAACTGAACGCGCAGCGGGCGACCTGTGGTCGCGTGGGGTCGTGCGCGCAGCGCTAGCATCCTCAGCCCTGCTTCCCACGCCGATCGACCACCATGGAATTCGCCACCTGGCTTGCTTTCTTCGCCGCCTCCTGGGCCATCAGCATCTCGCCCGGCGCGGGCGCCGTGGCCGCCATGAGTGCGGGGCTCTCGCACGGTTTCCGCCGCGGCTACCTCACCACTCTCGGCCTCGTCCTGGGCATCTGGACGCAGATGCTGGTCGTTTCCGTGGGCCTGGGCGCCCTGGTCACGGCGTCCAGCACGGCCTTCCTCGTCGTCAAATGGGCGGGTGTGGCCTACCTGGTGTGGCTGGGCATCCAGCAATGGCGCGCGCCCGCGCGGCCCCTGGCCAACGGCGACGAAGCGGCCACCAGCCGCCGCCCGCGCGACCTCATCACGCGCGGCTGGATCATCAATGCCCTCAACCCCAAGGGCACGGTCTTCCTGCTCGCGGTGGTGCCGCAGTTCCTCGACCTCACCCAACCACTGGCGCCGCAGTACCTGGTGATCGGCCTGACGCTCGGCTTCACCGACCTGGTGGTGATGGCGGGCTACACCGCGCTGGCCGCGCGCCTGCTGCGCACGCTCAAGTCCACCGCGCACATCCGTACCCTCAACCGCGTGTTCGGCACGCTGTTCGTGGTCGCGGGCGGCCTGCTCGCGATGTTCAAGCGCAGCGCCTGACACGCGCGCTTGCCCGTCTGCACGCGGGCCCTGTGGCCGGCCCTCAGTGCAGCTTCACGAGTGGCGTGGCCCGCTTCACCAGGAACCGTGCCACCGCCAGCGTCGCCGTGCGCGCCGTGCCCAGCACGGCCTGGTGGTGCATCAGGTGCAGGCTCGTGTACATCACCCGCGCCAGCAGGCCTTGCACGAACCACTTCGAGCCGAACAGGTTGCCCATGAGGCTGCCCACCGAGCTTTGCGTGCCCAGCGACACCAGCGAGCCGTGGTCGCGGTACCGGTACGGCGCGTTGTCGAGCGCGCGGCCTTCGCTCAGGTCGCGCAGTCGCTTGGCCAGGTAGCTCGCCTGCTGGTGCGCCGCCTGCGCGCGTGGTGGCACCAGGCCGCCACCGGGCAGGGCGCAAGCCGCGCAGTCGCCCAGCGCGTGGATGGCGTCCCGCCCTTTCACGCGCAGGTTCGCCTCCACCTCCACCTGTCCTGAACGGGTCACCGGCAGGCCCAGCTCACCCAGCAGCGCCGGCGCCTTGATGCCCGCGGCCCACACCACCAGGTCGGCGGGGAAGCGTCGGCCCTCGGTGTCGGTCACCGCATCGGGCGTCACGCCGGCCACGCGGCAGCCGGTGACCACGTTCACCGCCCGTTCGCGCAGCAGCGCCGTGGCCGAGGCCGACACCCGCTCGGGCAGCGGCGCCAGGATGCGGTCCGCGCCTTCGATGAGCGTGAGCTGCACGTCGCGCAGGCCATCGAGCCGGCGAAAGCCGTAGCGCGTGTGCACCTGGCTGGCCTCGCGCAGCTCGGCCGCCAGTTCCACGCCCGTGGCGCCGCCGCCGATGATGACCACGCGCACGGCGGCCTCCGCGCCCGCGCTCTTGCGCAGCTCGGCCGCCGTCAGCAGCTTGAGCATGCGCTGGCGGAAGCGCTCGGCATCGGCCGGCTGGTTGAGCGACATGGTGTGCTCGGCCGCGCCGGGCACGTTGAAGTGGTTGGCCGTGCTGCCCAGCGCCAGCACCAGTTGTCCATACACCAGCGTGCGCTCGGGGATGAGCTGTTCGCCGTGTTCGTCGTGCACCGCGTCCACGGTGATCACGCGCTGATCGGCGTTCAGCCCCTTGAACGCGCCCAGGCAGAAAGTGAAGCGGTTGTCGTACGCCAGCATCTCGTACGACAGGCCCTCCTGGTGGATGTCCAGCGTGCCCGCCGCCACTTCGTGCAGCGAAGGCTTCCAGATATGGAAGAGCTGCCGGTCGACCAGGGTCACGCGTTCGGGGCCGAGCTTTCGGCCCAGCTTGCAGGCCAGTTCCAGGCCGCCAGCGCCGCCGCCGACGATCACGATGGGGTGGTTCATGCACGGTCCTTCAAGAAAGAATGGGGCTCGTGCGCATCATGCCAAAGCGCCCACGTCACTACCCCCGGCACGCTCGCGCGCCGTCAACGCAGCCGAACAGCGATCAGCGCCCGCGCCCCATTCGGGGACTTGAAGAAGTGCCAGTTGACCCTGAAGTGACTACAGTGTCAGCCACCCCTGGAGCCCGGCCATGCAGATCAAGGACCTCTCCCGCGCCACCGGCGTGGACATCGAAACCATCCGCTACTACGAGCGCCAGGGCCTGCTGCCCGAGCCCGCGCGGCGCGACAACGGCTACCGCGACTACGCCAGCGAACACCTGGAGCGCCTGGCCTTCATCCGCCACTGCCGCGCGTTGGACATGCCCCTGGCCGACGTGCAGCGACTGCTGGGCTTCCTGGACGACCCCGACACGCACTGCCACCACGTGGACGGCCTGGTGGACGAACAACTCGCGCGGGTGCGCGCCCGCCTCAAGAGCCTGCGCGCGCTGGAGAAGCAGCTGCTGCGCCTGCGCGAGCGCTGCCAGGATGGCCAGGACGGCTCGAGCTGCGGCATCCTGGACGAACTGGTGTCGGCCGCGCACGGCGAGGCCTGCGCCTGCCACCCCACCGCGGCCTGAGCGCGGCCTCAACCGACACGCAAGCCCATTCCCGCTCATGACAAGCCACATCGCCCTGCGCCGCCTGGGGCCCGACGATCACGCCCTGCTCTTGCGCCTGAACGCCATGTTCGCCGAGGCCTTTGGTGACGACGACACCTACCGCGGCGCCCCACCCGACGAGGCCTGGGCGCGCGAGGCCCTGGGCCGTGTCAACGTGATCGCACTTGCGGCGCTCGATGGCGAGGCCGTGCTCGGCGGCCTCGTGGCCTACGAGCTCGACAAGCTCGAACGCCGCCGCCGCGAGGTCTACCTGTACGACCTGGCGGTGGCCGAACCGCACCGCCGCCTGGGGATCGCCACGCGCCTCATCGACCAACTGCGGGCCATCGCCCGCGAGCGTGGCGCCTGGGTGGTCTATGTGCAGGCCGACTACGGCGACGAGCCCGCGATCGCGCTGTACACCAAGCTGGGCGTGCGCGAGGACGTCATGCACTTCGATCTGCCGCTGGACTGAATCGGCCGCTACGCGCCATTCGATCGGGTGGGCAGAAGAGGGGTCCTGGTGGTCGAGCGGACCGACGCATCGCCGTTCCGTCAGGATTGATCCGCGCCGCGTGACCACCCAATCGGCCCGCGCGCCGCAGCGTGCCTTCGTGTGCGGGGCCAGCGATCGTCAACCCACACACATCCCTTCTCAGGAACCCTATCCATGCAACGCACAGGCAGGTCTTCACCCACCCCCAACTTGTGGGGTCACTCCCAAGAAATGCCGGTCGTGCCGCCACGCGAGACCGACGTGAACAAGACGCCGTCACAGGCAAGCGAGGGATCGAACCAGGAAGGGGGCTCAACGCCCACAGGTGGCCCACCGGAGGCCCTGTCCTCAGCCGAACCGAAGAGCGCCCAGGTATACCCGTCTCAACACTTCGCTTCCATGAAGCTGTTCGAAAACGCCTTGCGCTGGCTGTGGGAAGACCGCTCCGTCGACAACGAACCCATCCGTTCGACGACCACTGCACTGATCGAAGAAGCCCGCGGCGAGGAAGCCGAGGCCGTGACGGCGCCGGGCGTCCTTGATGCGACGCGTGAGACCCCTCAGCAGGCGCCTGCATCGCCTGGCCTTGCCATCGAGGTGGTCAAACAGTATGGCGACGTGCCCGTCGAGGACCTCCGCAAGGCCTTTCTATCGCTGGTTGCCCATGCCCAGGAGGGCGTCATTCGTCAGTTCATCGTGTCGCCGCATGAACAGAACCCCGTCGCAGCGCTGCTGGAAACCTATGCCGCCGACACCCGCATTCCGGTGCAGCAGCGGCAGCTGTTTCTGCAGGACCTGCTCACCAGGTACCCCGAACAGGGCGCGTTGCTGAAAACCCTCGTCGAGCAGCTGCAAGCGCCGTCCATGTAGGCGGCGGGCCGGCCCGCCGGCGATTCCACCCGCGGGGCGGACGTTCTTCAGACCCGCGAACCCGTCGCCTGCTCGATCGCCTGCATCGCCGCCTTGAAGATGCGCTGGCGGTTCGCCAGCGGCACCTTGTGCTGCTCGTGCAGGTCGTTGAGCGCGATGGTCAGGTCCAGCATCAGGTTCTTTAGGGCCTTGCGGTCGAGCTCGTGGCCGATGCGGCCGTTGGGCAGGCGCACGCCCGGGCCCAGAGGCAGCAGGCACAGCAGCAGCACCGTCCACAGCTCAGGCACGGGCGCCAGGAAGTGCAGCCAGTACGGCCAGCGCTCGTGCAGGGCGCGCAACATGTCGCGGCACTCGGGGATGGTGTGCACCTGGCGCGGGTCGCGGTCCAGGCCGTTGAAGGCGAAGTACACGCCGGCGGTGAGCTGCTCCACCCGGATGGTGTTGTCCGACAGGTGCAGCAGGTCTTCCACGCAACGGGCCAGGCCCTCGCCGCTGGCGTCCGACAGGTTCAGCGTGAGCACCAGGCGGTGCAGCTCGGTGGGCAGGGCGTCCAGCCCCGAGCCCAGCGCCAGGCGCTGGGGGGTGTCGTCGGGGTGGTCGAGTGCCATGGGTCGCGATTCTGCGCTGAAGCGGGGTGCGGCTGTTCAGCGCCGTCCCGCCAATGGGGGAGGCAGCGGGTCGCCGGCCTGGCGGCGGCGGAACAGCGCCGCGCGCGCCAGCACGATGGTGGTGACCGGCGCGGTGATGGACAGCACGATGATGATCAGCCACACGTGCAGGGCCAGCACGCCCTCCTCCGAGTGCGAGGTGAAGTGAACGATGGAGGCGAAGGTGACGATCCAGGCGCCCAGCGTGGAGGCCAGCGCCGGCGCGTGCATGCGCGAGAAAAAGTCGGGCAGGCGCCACAGGCCCAGCGCGGCCACCAGCACCACCACGCCGCTGGCCAGCAGCAGCACGGCGACGAGGATCTCGGTCCAGGGAGGAAGCGTCATTCGATGACCTCCCCCCGCAGCAGGAACTTGGCCAGCGCCACCGAGCCGACAAAGCCGAACAGCACCATCAGCAGCGCGCCCTCGAAGTACATGTCGCTGTCGTAGCGGATGGCCAGCACCAGCATCACCAGCATGCCCACCACGTAGAGGAAGTCGACCGCCAGCACGCGGTCCTGCGCGCTGGGGCCGCGCAGCAGGCGCAGCAGGCCCAGGCCCATGGCCAACAGGTACATCACCATCGTGGTGGTGATCGCCAGCATCAGAAAGTCGCTCATCCGAATATCTCCTTCAGTGGCAGCTCGTAGTCGGCCTTGAAGTGGGCGATGAAGGCCGCTTCGTCCTCCAGGTCGAACACGTGCACCAGCAGCGTGCTGCAATCCGGCGCGAGCTCGCACCACACGGTGCCGGGCACGACGGCCGTGATCATGGACAGCGCGGCCAGCCCGTGCACGTTGCGCAGGTCCAGGGGCACGACCACGAAGCCGCCGCGCGGCAGGTTGCGGCGCGAGCGCGCCACGCCGACGGCGACGTCGATGGCCGAGCGCACGACGTCGCGGCCCACGCGCAGGATCAGGGGCACGAGCGCACCCGGTCGGCGCAAGGGTCCCGGCGTGGGACGCAGCGGCGCCATCAGCAGCGGCATCACCACGGCCACCAACAGGCCCAGCAGGATCTGCCCCGCGCTCATGCTGCGCGTGAGCAGCAGCCAGCCGCCGAAGATGCCCAGCGAGAGCCAGGGAGATGGAATGAAGCGCTTCATGGCGTGCCTCCCCGCACCGCGGGATGTGGCACGGTCATCGCGCCGCGCACCGCGTCGATGTAGCGCTGCGGCTCGTGCAGGGCGTCGGCCGTGGCGCGGGTATAGCCCAGCACGGTCTCGGCCTGGCTCACCATCAGCAGCGAGGCCAGCAGCAGCGCGGCGATGGGCAGGGTCTCGGCCACGCTCAGGCGCGGCGCGGGCCGGTCCTGCGTGGTCCAGAAATGGCGCATGCCCACGCGCATGAGCGAGATCGCGGCGAACAGGCCCGAGACGATCAACAGGGCGAACAGCAGCCACGCGGGCGCGCCGCGCACCTCGATCAGCGCGCCCAGCATGGCCAGCTTGCTGACGAAGCCCGAGAACGGCGGCAGGCCGGCGATGACCATGGCGCACAGGGTGAAGGCCACGCCCAGGAACGCCAGGGCCGCCGGAATGGCGCGGCCGATCAGCGCTTCCTCGTTGTCGTCGAGGTTGATGCCCTGCGGTGGCGCCGCGTCCAGGAAGGCCGGCAGGGCGTAGCGGCCATCGTCCAGGTCTTCGGGGCCCTCCTGCACCTCGCGGGCGCGCTCCAGCAGCTCCACCAGCAGGTACAGCGCGCAGCCCGCCAGCGTGGAGCTGGCCAGGTAGAACAGCGCGCCGCCGCTGAGTGCGGGTGCGTCGAAACCGATGGCGGCGATCAGCGTGCCGGAGGACGCGATGACGCTGTACCCCGCCAGGCGGTTGAGCTGTTGCGAGGCCAGCATGCCGATGGCGCCGAAGGCCAGCGTGGCCAGGCCGCCCCAGATCAGCGCCGTGCCGCCGAAGCCGGCCGAGCCGCCGGCCTCCGCCGGGAAGCACAGCGTCCACAGGCGCAGGATGGCGTAGACGCCCACCTTGGTGAGGATGGCGAACACCGCGGCCGCGGGCGCGCTGGCCGCGCCATAGGCGGGTGGCAGCCAGAAATTGAGCGGCCACAGCGCGGCCTTGGCCAGGAAGGCGATCGCCAGGATGGCCGCGCCCGCGTGCAGCAGGCCGCGGTCGCGCTCGGCCACCAGTTGCAGCTTGTCGGCGATGTCGGCCATGTTGAGCGTGCCCGTCACGCCGTACAGCAGCGCCACGCCGATGAGGAACAGCAGCGAGGCGAACAGGTTGATGGCGATGTAGTGCAGGCCGGCGCGCACGCGCGCGATGCCGCCGCCGTGCAGCAGCAGGCCGTAGCTGGCGGCCAGCAGCACCTCGAAGAACACGAAGAGGTTGAACAGGTCGCCCGTGAGGAAAGCGCCGTACAGGCCCATGAGCTGCAACTGGAACAGCACGTGGAAGTACACGCCCGCGTGCTGCCAGCGCGCCAGCGCATACAGCAGCGCGGCCAGGCCCACCGCGCCGGCCAGCACGGCCATGAAGGCGGCCAGCGGGTCGGCCACCAGCACGATGCCGTAGGGCACCGGCCAGTTGCCCGGCAGGTAGATGCCGAAGGCGGCGGTGCCGCCGGCCTGCACGCGCACCAGCAACAGGATGGCCAGCGCCAGGCCCAGCGCGGTGGACAAGGTATTGACCACCGCCTTGGTGCGGCGACGGCCCTCGCCCATCATGAGCATGAGCGCGGCCGTGCCCAGCGGCAGCAGCACGGGCGCCACCAGCAGGTGTTCGGTGGCGGGAAGGGAAGCGAAGGCCATCACGAGCGCTCCTCTTCCCCATCGACGTGGTCGCCGCCGGACAGCCCGCGCAGCGCCAGCAGCACCACCAGGAACAGCGCCGTGGTGGCGAAGCCGATGACGATGGCCGTGAGCACCAGCGACTGCGGCAGCGGGTCGGTGTAGTGCTGCAGGTCGGCCGGCAGGCCGGGGCGCACGATGGGTTCGGCGTCCACCGCCAGGCTGCCCACGCTGAAGATGAACAGGTTCACCGCGTACGACAGCATCGACAGGCCGATGAGCACCTGGAAGGTACGCGGCCGCAGCAGCAGCCAGACCCCCGCCCCGGTCATCACGCCAATGGCGATCGAGATGATCAGTTCCATCAAGCGTCTCCTTCCGCCAGAGGCGTTGGAGAGTCCGGGTCGAGCCGAGGGACACCGCCGGGCCGGCTTTGCCGGACGGAAGGTGTCGCCCCCTCGAAGGGAGATGCGCGCAGCGCGGCGGGGGTGGCCCGTTTCGCGCGCAGCGACTGGTGGGCGATCGCCGTGAGCAGCAGCAGCGTGGAGCCCACCACCACCGCGAACACGCCCAGGTCGAACAAGGCCGCGCTGGGGATGTGCACCTCACCCACCAGCGGCCAGGTCACGTGCGCCGTGTGCGTGGTGAGGAAGGGGTAGCCCAGCGCCAGCGAGCCCAGGCCCGTGGCCAGGGCCACCGCCAGGCCGACGGCGATCCAGCGCGGCGGCAGCAGGCGCATGCGGTCCTCCACCCAGCGCGTGCCGCTCACCATGTACTGCGCGATGAAGGCAATGGCCACCACCAGGCCGGCCACGAAGCCGCCGCCCGGCTCGTTGTGGCCGCGCATGAAGAGGTGGAAGGCGAACACGCCGGCCACCGGCAGCAGCAGGCGCACCAGCACGGCGGGCACTTCCAGGTAGCGCTGCGGCGTGTCGCCGTCCTCGCGCGTCACCAGGTCGCTCTCGATGTGCTGCGGCACCGCGCGCTGCTGCGCGGGCCGGTCGATCACCTCCTGCGGCGGACGGAAGCGCCGCAGCAGCGCGTAGACCGTGATGCCCACGATGCCCAGCACCGTGATCTCGCCCAGGGTGTCGAAGGCCCGGAAGTCCACCAGCATCACGTTGACGATGTTGGTGCCGCCGCCCTGAGGCAGGGCGTTCTCGATGAAGAAGGGCGAGATCGACAGCGGCGCGGTGCGCGTGAGCAGGGCGTAGGACAGCACCGCCAGGCCGGCGCCGATGAGCACCGCGACCAGCAGGTCGCGGCGGCGGCGCCAGAAGGTGCGCAGCGCGAAGCGCGGGTCGTCCTCCACCACCCGCTTGGGCATCCAGCGCAGGCCCAGCAGGAACAGCACGGTGGTCACCACCTCCACCGACAACTGGGTGAGCGCGAGGTCGGGCGCCGAGAACCAGGCGAAGGTGATGCACAGGGCCAGCCCGACCACGCTGAGCATGATGAGCGCCGCGAGCCGGTGGAACTTGGCCTGCCACGCGGCACCGATCGCACAGGCGCCCGCGACCACCCACAAGAGCACGAAGCCCGGCGAGGCCGGAATGCGCGGGCGGTCGCCCCAGCTCAGCGGCACCACCAGGGCCGCGCCCACGCCAGCCAGGCCAGCGATCGTCACCATGGCGAACAACTGCGGTTGCAGGCGCCGCGTGCCCAGCTGGCGCAGCAACCAGCGCGCCAGGGTGGTCAGCGCGACGAAGGCGCTGTCGAACGCGGCGCGCCCGTCCAGCCCCAGCAGGCCCGGCGCGCGCGTGCTGGCGCGCCGCTTGAGCCACTGGCCGAACAGCAGGTAGGCCACCAGGCCACCGGCGGTGGCGATCAGGCTCATCACCAGCGGCGTGTTGAAGCCATGCCAGACGGACAGGCTGTACTCGGGCAGGTCCCCGCCCACCACCGGCGTGGCGGCCATGGCCAGCAGCGGCCCGACCGACCAGGCCGGCAGCGTGCCCACCACGATGCAGGCCAGCACCAGCAGCTCCACCGGCACGCGCATCCAGTGCACGGGCTCGTGCGGCTGGCGCGGGCAGTCCGGCGGCGCGCCGAAGAACACGTCGTGCCCGAAGCGCAGCGAATACACCACCGCGAACACGCCGGCCAGCGTGGCCAGTGCGGGCAGGCCCACGCTGATGAACGGGTTGGCGCTGATGTACACCGTCTCGGCGAAGAACATTTCCTTGGACAGAAAGCCGTTGAGCAGCGGCACGCCGGCCATGGCCGCGCAGGCCACGATGGCCAGCGTGCCCGTGATGGGCATGGAGCGGAACAGGCCGTCGAGGCGGCGCATGTCGCGCGTGCCGGTCTCGTGGTCGATGATGCCCACCGACATGAACAGCGAGGCCTTGAAGGTCGCGTGGTTCATCATGTGGAAGACCGCCGCCACCGCCGCGAAGGGGCTGTTCAGGCCCAGCAGCAACGTGATCAGGCCCAGGTGGCTGATGGTGGAGTAGGCCAGCAGGCCCTTCAGGTCGTTCTGGAACATGGCCGCGTAGGCGCCCAGCAGCAGCGTGGCCAGGCCCGCGCCGCCGACGATCCAGAACCACTCCGGTGTGCCCGCCAGCGCCGGCCACAGCCGCGCCAGCAGGAACACGCCGGCCTTCACCATGGTGGCCGAATGCAGGTAGGCCGACACCGGCGTGGGCGCGGCCATGGCGTGCGGCAGCCAGAAGTGGAAGGGGAACTGCGCGCTCTTGGTGAGCGCGCCCAGCAGGATCAGCACCAGTGCGGGCGTGTACAGCGCGTGCTCGCGGATGCGGTCACCGGCCGCCAACACCACCTCCAGTTCCAGGCTGCCCACGGTGTGGCCCAGCAGCAGCACGCCCGCCAGCAGCGCCAGCCCGCCCGTGGCCGTGACGGTGAAGGCCATGCGCGCGCCGCGCCGCGCGTCCTTGCGGTGCGTCCAGTAGCCGATCAGCAGGAAGGAGAAGACGCTGGTGAGTTCCCAGAACACCACCAGCTGCACCAGATTGCCCGACAGCACCACGCCCAGCATGGCGCCCATGAAGCCCAGCAGCAGCGAATAGAAACGCGCCGCCGGGTCTTCGGGCGAGAGGTAGTAGCGCGCGTAGACGATGACCAGCAGGCCCATGGCGCTGACCAGCATGGCGAACATCCAGGCGAAACCGTCGATGCGCACGATGAGGTCGACGCCCAGGGCGGGCAGCCACGACCAGCGCTCGATCAGCACCGCGCCGTCGCGCACCTCGGGGTAGATGAAGCCGAGGGGAATCGCCACCGCCAGGGCCACCAGCGCGGCCCACAGCGATTCGAGGTTGCGCGCGTTCGTCGGCAGCAGCGCCGCGACCGCACAGCCCACGAATGGGAATAACAGCAACAAAAACAAGGACATGGCCCGAGTCTAGGGCCAGAGCCCGGGCTTGCAGCGTTGTCCCTTGGCCAGGCGCCGCAGGACCATGCGCTATATTTCTCCGTATATAGCGATGCTTGCGACGAGCCACCGCATGAAAAATTCCTTGATCCGCGCCCTGAGCTTCACCTTCGCCGCCGGCCTGTCCCTCGCCGCCCCGGCGGCCGAGCTCACCGTCTCCGCCGCCGCCAGCCTCACCAACGCCTTCAAGGACATCGCGCCGCTGTTCGAGGCCGCCCACCCCGGCACCCAGGTGCGGCTCAACTTCGCGGCCTCGGGCGTGCTGCTGCAGCAGATCGCCAAGGGCGCGCCGGTCGACGTGTTCGCCAGCGCCGACCAGGAGACCATGGACCAGGCGCAGGCACAGAACCTCGTCCAGCCCGCGCAGCGCCGCAACTTCGTCTCCAACCGCCTGGTGGTCATCGTGCCCATGGCCAGCGCCCACGTGCCCGGGGCGGTGGCTGACCTGACCCGACCCGCCTACGGTCGAATCGCCATCGGCCTGCCCGCCAGCGTGCCCGTGGGCCGCTACACCAAGGCCGTGCTCGAAGGCGCCGGCTTGTGGAGCGCGATCGAGCCGAAGATGGTGGGCGCCACCAACGTGCGACAGGCGCTGGACTACGTGCAGCGCGGCGAGGTCGATGCCGGCTTCGTCTACGCCACCGACGCCGCGTTGATGGCCGGCAAGGTGAAGCTGGCGCTCACCGTGCCCACGCCCAGGCCCATCCTCTATCCCGTGGCGCCGCTGGCAGGCGGCCCGAACGCCGCCCTGGGCGAGACGTTCGTCGAGTTCCTGTTCACACCGCCCGCGCAGGCGGTGCTGTCGAAGCACGGCTTCGGCAAGCCCTGAACGCGCACGACGAGTCCCTTCATGGCCGACGCCTGGATCCCGCTCGCCCTCACCCTGAAGGTGGCCGGATGGGCCACCGCGCTCAACCTGTTCCTGGGCACGGCGGTGGGCTACGCCCTGGCGCGCGGGCGCTTTCCGGGCCGCAACCTGCTCGACGCCCTGCTCACCCTGCCCCTGGTGATGCCACCCACGGTGCTGGGCTACTACCTGCTGGTGCTCATCGGCAGCCAGGGCGTATTGGGCGCCTGGCTGCTGCAGCACTTCGGCATCCGCCTCATCTTCACGGTGGAGGCGGCCATCATCGCGGCCACCATCGTGTCCTTCCCGCTGGTGTTCAAGGCCGCGCGCGCCGCCTTCGAAACGGTGGACCCGCAGTTCGAGGACGCGGCGCGCACCCTGGGCCTGCGGGAGTGGCCGGTCTTCTGGCGCGTGAGCTTGCCGCTGGCCTGGCGCGGCATCCTCGCGGGGCTGCTGCTGGCCTTCGCGCGCGCGCTGGGCGAGTTCGGCGCCACGCTGATGGTGGCCGGCAGCATCGCCGGCAAGACACAGACGCTGTCCATCGCCGTCTACGAGGCCGTGCAGGCGGGGCAGGACGACACGGCCAACTTCCTGGTCGTCGTCACCTCGATCGTCTGCGTGGCGGTGCTGCTGGGTGCCGGGCGGCTGGTGCCTGGCCGGGTGGCGGCGCGTTGAACGGGGCAAGGCCATGACCGTGGTCTGGGACATCGCCTTGCGCAAGGCCCTGAGACAGGGCGACGCGCGCTTCGACATCGACGTGGGCTTCCAGTCGGGCGCGCAGCGCGTGGTGCTGTACGGTCCCTCGGGCGCGGGCAAGACGCTGACGCTCAAGATGATCGCGGGCCTGCTGGCGCCCGACCAGGGCCGCATCGCCGTGGCCGGCCGCGTGCTGCTCGACAGCGCGCGCGGCCTGCGCAGCACCGCGCAGCAGCGACACCTCGCGTACATGTTCCAGGACTACGCGCTGTTCCCGCACCTCACCGTGCGGCAGAACGTGGCCTTCGCGGTGCGCCAGGGCCTGCGCAACCCGTCGAAAGACGAGGCGAACGCCGACGTGGACCGCTGGCTCGCCAGCTTCGGCCTGAACGCCGTGGCCGGCCTCCACCCGCACCAGATATCGGGTGGCCAGCGCCAGCGCACGGCGCTGGCCCGCGCGCTCGTGTCGCGGCCCACGGCGCTGTTGCTGGACGAACCTTTCGCCGCCCTGGACAAGGGCTTGCGTCAGCGCCTGCGCGATGAACTCAAGGACCTGCAGACCGAGCTGCAACTGCCCATGCTGCTGATCACGCACGACGACGAGGACGTGCGGCGCCTCGCCGAGGACGTGGTCTGCCTGGACGCGGGCCGCGTGGTGCATGGCGCCGATGCCATGCGGGGCGATTGATATCCTCGCCCGCCGACGGGATGGCAACAGGAGCAGCCGCGATGGCGACGACGACCAGGAAGCGCAAGGGCAAGAACCACCTGGAGGTGCACGGCGCGCTCTGGCTGTCGGCCGGGGGCGAACGCCTCGCCGGCCATGGCCGCATCGAACTGCTGCGCGCCGTGGCCGAGCACGGCTCCATCACGCAGGCCGCCAAGGCCTTCGGCATGAGCTACAAGGCCGCCTGGGACGCCATCGACGCCATGAACCAGCGCGCCAGCGCGCCGGTGGTCGAGCGGGTCATCGGCGGCAAGGGCGGCGGCGCCACGCGGGTCACCGCCTATGGCCAGCGCCTGATCGAACGCTACGAACAGGTCAACACCGTGCACCAGCGCTTCCTGCGGCTGGTCGAACAGGACGCCATGGACCTGGACCAGGCGTTCTCACTGCTGAAGGTGCTCAACATGAAAACCAGCGCGCGCAACCAGTGGGTGGGCACCGTCACGGCCGTGCGCGCCGGCGCGGTGAACGACGACATCGAGCTGGCGCTGCCCGGCGGGCAGCGCCTGGCCGCCACCGTCACGCGCGGCAGCACCGCGTCGCTGGCGCTGCGCGAGCAGATGGCGGTGATCGTGCTGATCAAGTCATCGGCCGTGATGCTGGCGGTGGACCTGGCCGGCGCGCGCATTTCCGCGCGTAACCGCATCGCCGGCCGCGTGGCGTCGGTCACGCCCGGGGCGGTGAACGCCGAGGTGGTGCTTCGCGGCGACGGCGGCGTCGAGGTGGTGGCCGTGGTGCCGCAGGGCGCGGTGGCCGAGCTGGGCCTGGCGCCCGGCGCCGAGGCCACGGCCTTGATCAAGGCCTCGGACGTGGTGCTGGCCGTGGTGAGCTGAGCCCGCCGTTCAGACCCCCACCACCGACACCGCCTTGGTGTTGAGGTAGGCCTCCATCGCCTCCGGGCCACCCTCGGTGCCGTAGCCCGAGTCCTTGATGCCGCCAAAGGGCAGCTCGGCCGAGGGCGTGGCCGGCTGGTTGATCCACACCATGCCGGCCTCCACGCGGTTGGCCAGCAGCTGCACGTTCTTGAACGAGCGCGTGAAGGCGTAGGCCGCCAGGCCGTACGGCAGGCGGTTGGCCTCGGCGATCGCCTCTTCCAGCCGGTCGAAGGCGCGGATGCCCGCGATCGGGCCGAAGGGCTCGTTGTTGAAGAGGTCGGCCTCCAGCGGCACCGAGCGGATGATGGTGGGCGCGAAGAAATTGCCCGCCTCGCCCACGCGCTCGCCGCCCGTGAGGATCTCGGCGCCGTGCTCGGCCGCGTCCTTCACCACCTGGGCCATGGCCGTCACGCGGCGCGCATTGGCCAGCGGGCCCAGCGTGGTGCCCTCGGCCAGGCCGTCGCCCAGCTTCAGGCCCTGCGCGTGCTGCGTCAGCGCGCGCGAGAAGTCCTCCACCAGGCTGCTGTGCACCAGGAAGCGCGTGGGCGAGATGCAGACCTGCCCCGCGTTGCGGAATTTGGCCGCGCCCGCGGCCTTCACGGCCAGGGCCACGTCGGCGTCCTCGGCCACGATCACCGGGGCGTGGCCGCCCAGCTCCATGGTCACGCGCTTCATGTGGCGCCCGGCCAGGGCCGCGAGCTGCTTGCCCACGGCGGTGGAGCCGGTGAAGGTGACCTTGCGGATCACGGGGTGCGGGATCAGGTGGCCGGAGATCTCGGCCGGGTCGCCGAACACCAGGCCCACCACGCCAGCGGGCACACCGGCATCGACGAAGCAGCGCATCAGCGCGGCCGGCGCGGCCGGGGTTTCCTCGGGCGCCTTGCACAGGAAGGAGCAGCCGGTGGCCAGGGCCGCGCCCATCTTGCGCACGATCTGGTTGACCGGGAAGTTCCAGGGCGTGAAGGCCGCCACCGGGCCCACGGGCTCCTTGATGACCATCTGCTGCGCGGCCAGGTTGCGGCCCGGCACCAGGCGGCCGTAGACGCGGCGGCCCTCCTCGGCGAACCAGTCGAGGATGTCCGCGCCCGCGAGGATCTCGCCCTTGGCCTCGGCCAGGGGCTTGCCCTGCTCCTGCGTCAGCAGGCGCGCGATGTCGCCGGCGCGTTCGCGCAGCAGCGCGGTGGCGCGGCGCATCAGGGCCGCGCGCTCGTAGACCGAGGTGTCGCGCCAAGTCTCGAAGCCCTTCTGCGCCGCCGCCAGCGCGCGCTCCAGGTCGTCGATGCCGGCGTGCGCCACCGTGCCGATGACCTGGCCCGTGGCCGGGTTGCGCACGGCTATGGTCTTGCCGCTGGCGGCGTCGACCCACTGATTGGCGATGAGGAGCTGGGTGCTGGGGTAGGTGGTGGTCATGGGCGTGGTGCTGAAGCGGGTGTCCGGGGCCGGCCAAATCGGGCCGCAACGCGCACCATACCCCAGCGGGCCTGGCGCGGATGTCTCCGGGGCTAACCCCGCACCGCCGCGTCCATCGCGCGGATCAGGTCCGACTGCGTGACGATGCCCACCAAGCGGCGCTCGGCGTCGATGATGGGCAGGTGGCGGTGCCCGCCCTCGGAGAACACCGGCACCAGCTCGGTCAGCGGGCGGTCTGCGCTGGCCACGCGCACCTGGCGCGTCATGATCTCGCCCACCGTGTGGCGCACCGGCCGGTGCATCTGGCGCAGCAGCGCGCGCAGGCGGAAGTTCACGCCCTCGTGCACGTCCATGTCCACCTGGCGCATGAAGTCGGCCACGGTGACGATGCCCACCAGGTGGTGCTGCCGGTCCACCACCGGCAGGGCCTTCACGCGGTGCTGGCGGATCAGCGCCCAGGCCTGGCGCAGCGGCATCTCGGCGCGCGCCGTCACGGGCTCGCGCGACATCACGTCGGCGGCTCGCAACTCGCCCATCGTGCGCTGGTAAGCCGCAGCCTCGGCGTACTGCATCAGGTCCTGCAGGTCCTCGCGGCTGATGTCGAGCACCTGGTTGTAGTGCGCCAGCGCGGCGTCCAGGTCATGACTGGTGAGGCGCGCGCCGCCGGGCTCGGCCGGCACCGTGTGGTGCACGTGCGGCCAGCGCCGCCGCGTGAGGTTGTTGTAGAGCAGGCCCGCCGCCACCATCAGCACCGAATCCATCAGCACCGGCTGCAGCGCCACGCCGAAGTCCTGGCTGCCCATCAGCACCATCAGCAGCGCCGACGCGCCGCCCGGCGGGTGCAGACAGCGCAGCGCCAGCATCAGCGCCACCGACAAGCCCACCGCCAGTGCCGCGGCCAGGGCCGCGTGCGGGATCCAGATCGCGCAGGCCACGCCCACCAGGGCCGACAAGGTGTTGCCGCCGATCACCGACCAGGGCTGGGCGAGCTGACTCGATGGCACGACGAACACCAGCACGGCGCTGGCACCCAGCGGCGCCACCAGGGCGGTGGCCAGCGCGTGGTGGCCATCGCCCGGGGCGAGCCAGGTGGCGCCCAGGCCGGCGACGAGGATGCCCAGCGCGGCGCCGATGCAGGCGCGCCATTTCTCGCGCGCGTCGATGGTCTGGGCGGCGGGCCACAGGGCACGCAGGGAGAGCAGGAGTTCGGGCCAGAAGCCGTGCAGCGCGCGGCGCCACGCGGGCCGGCGCGGGGTCGCGATGGGCATGGGAGAAGAGGGGGATGGGGGAAGCCGCCGCCGCGGGCCTCGTTGCCGCGCGGGGGGCCGTAGTGTGCCAGCGCCGCGCGCCCCTGGGCCGGGACCACCGATTGCCCGGCGCCTCTTGCCTTGCTCTTGCCTTGCTCTTGCCGTTCCCCTGGCACGCCGTTGATTGGCACACTTGGCCCTCAAGGACATCGACGCACACCGACGCATGAAGCCCTACCTCTCCCTCATCACCCTCGCCGTCGCCGACCTGGATCGCGCGCTGCGCTTCTACCGCGACGGCCTGGGCCTGCCCACCGAAGGCATCGTCGGCCAGGACGTGGACCACGGCGCAGTGGCCTTCTTCGACCTGCAACCCGGCCTCAAGCTTGCGCTGTTCCCGCGCGAGAACCTGTGCCACGACGCGGGCATCCTGCCCGGCCCGGCCAGCCCGTCGAGCATGAGCCTGGCGCACAACGTGGGTTCGGCCGAGGCCGTGGACGCGGTGATGCGCGAGGCCGAAGCGGCCGGCGCGCGCATCGTCAAGGCCGCGCAGCCCACCTTCTGGGGCGGCCACGCGGGCTACTTCACGGACCCGGACGGCCACCTGTGGGAGGTGGCCTGGAACCCGGCCTGGCCGCTGCCGGAATGACCCCGGGCGCCATGCGCCGTTGAACGCCCGCGCCGGCAATGCCGGCATGATCCAGGGGCCAATTCCCCGAGTCCCGGAGCCTTTCCATGCACACCCACGACCTCAGCCCCTGGCGGCACGAACACGTCTTCGACACCGGCAACGCCGCCGGTGAGCGCGGCACCTGGTGGGTGATGGCCCTCACCGCCGCGATGATGGTCATCGAACTCTCGGCGGGCTGGTTCTACCACTCGATGGCGCTGCTGGCCGACGGCTTCCACATGAGCAGCCACGCGGTCGCCATCGGCCTGAGCGCCTTCGCCTACTGGGCCGCGCGCCGCTTCGCGAAGGATCAACGCTACGCCTTCGGCACCTGGAAGCTGGAGGTGCTGGCCGGCTTCGCCAGCGCGGTGTTCCTGCTGGTGATCGCCGGCTTGATGGTGGTGGGCTCGGTCGAGCGCCTGTTCTCGCCCGCGCCCATCCGCTACCAGGAGGCCCTGCTCGTCGCGGCCGCCGGCTTGCTGGTCAATGTGGTGTCGGCCTTCATCCTGGGCACGGCGCAGCACCACGGACATGACCACGGGCACGCGCATGGGCACGGGCACGCGCATGGGCACGCTCACGCTCACGATTCAGGCCAGGACCTGAACCTCAAGGCCGCCTACCTGCACGTCGTCGCGGACGCCGCCACCTCCGTGCTCGCGCTGGTGGCGCTGGCCGGCGGGTGGTGGCTGGGCTGGACCTGGCTCGACCCGGTGATGGGTCTGGTGGGGGCCGCCCTGGTGGCCGTCTGGGCCAAGGGCCTCATCGCCGACACGGCCAAGGTGCTGCTGGACCGCGAGATGGACGATCCCGTGGTCGAGGAGATCCGGGAAGTGATCGCCGAGCGCGGCGCGGCCGGCGAGACGCTCGTCGCCGATCTGCACGTGTGGCGTGTGGGCCGGGCCGCGTACGCCTGTGCCTTGAGCCTGGTCACGCACGACCGCCAGCTCACGGCCGATGAGGTGCGCCGCTGGCTCTCGGTGCACGAGGAGATCGCGCACGCCACGGTGGAGATCCACCACTGCGCGGCGGATTGAGCCCGCGCGGACAATGCGCCGCATGACCCCCATCATCCACAGCCTGCTCGACACCGACCTCTACAAGTTCTCGATGTGGCAGGCCCTGCTGCATCGCCACCCCACCACCCAGGCCCGCTACAGCTTCGTCTGCCGCAACGCCAGCGCCTACCCCCTGGTCGAGCTGGTGCCCGAGGTGAACCGCGAACTGGACCACCTGTGCTCGCTGAGCTTCAGGCCCGACGAACTCGCCTACCTCAAGGGCCTGCGCTACATCTCGTCCGACTTCGTCGACTTCCTGCGCATCTTCCGTTTCCAGCGCGACTTCATCGAGGTGCGCGCCATCGGTGATTCGATCGACATCGTGGCCAGCGGCCCGCAGGTGCACGTGATGGCCTTCGAGATCTTCGTGCTGGCCATCGTCAACGAGCTGTACTTCCGCCGCTTCGACGCCAGTGCCGCGCTGGCCGAAGGGCGCCGTCGCCTGGCCGCCAAGATCGGGCTGCTTCGCGACTTCGAGCATGAGCCACCGCGCCGCCATCCTTTTGAACTGTCCGACTTCGGCGTGCGCCGCCGCTACAGCGGTGCCTGGCAGCGCGAGGTGGTGGCCACGCTGCGCGACGCCGTGCCGCAGTTCTTCAAGGGCACGTCCAACGTGCTGCTCGCCAGGGAACTGGGCCTGCCCCCCATCGGCACCATGGCGCACGAGTACCTGCAGACCTACCAGACCCTGGGCGTGCGCCTGCGCGACTTCCAGAAGGCCGCGCTGGAGGACTGGGTGCAGGAGTACCGCGGCGACCTCGGCATCGCGCTCACCGACGTCATCACCATGGACGCCTTCCTGGCCGACTTCGACCTCTACTTCGCCAAGCTCTTCGACGGCCTGCGCCACGACTCGGGCGACCCCATCGAATGGGGCGAGAAGGCCCTGGCGCACTACGAACGCCTGCGCATCGACCCGCACACCAAGCGCCTGGTGTTCTCCGACGGCCTGGACCTGCACCGCGCCCTGGCCATCTACCGCCACTTTGCCGACCGCACGCAGATGGGCTTCGGCATCGGCACGCACCTCACCAATGACATGGGCCTGGAGCCGCTCTCCATCGTGATGAAACTGCGCCAGGCCAACGGCCAGCCGGTGGCCAAGATCTCCGACACACCGGGCAAGGCCCTGTGCGACGACGCCACCTTCCTGGCCTACCTGCGCCAGGTGTTTGGCGTTGGCGATGGCTTGACGAGATAGGACAAGCGTCCTATGCTGCGCCCTTCCGGCTGGGACAAGTGTCCTAGCCCGCCCGGGAAGCGCCCATGTCCATCCGCGACCAGATCATCGAGACCGCCGACCGGCTCTTCTACGAGCAGGGCTATGCGCCGACGTCCTTCAGCCACATCGCCGATGCGGTGGGCATCTCCCGCGGCAACTTCTACTACCACTTCAAGACCAAGGACGACATTCTCGATGCCGTGATCGACCTGCGCCTGGCGCGCACGCGGCAGATGCTGGACGAATGGGCCGCGACGGTCGACGACCCCGCCGAGCGCATCCTCCTGTTCGTCGAGATCCTGTTGCGCAATCAGGACAAGATCATGCGCCACGGCTGCCCGGTCGGCAGTCTCTGCCAGGAGCTGGCCAAGCTCGACCACACCGCGCAGGGGCGTGCCAGTGGCGTGATGGCGCTGTTTGCCGAGTGGCTGCGCGAGCAGTTCGAGCGCATGGGTTGCGGCGGCGACTCGGCCGGGTTCGCCTTGCACCTGCTGGGTCGCACCCAGGGTGTCGCCGCCCTGGCCAATGCCTTCGGCGACCCGGCCTACATCCGGCACGAAGTCCGCCTGATGGGCGACTGGGTGCGCGCATGCACACCCGCGGTCCCCACCCCTGCGCGCCGCGCGCGCGCCTGAACCTCAAGGAACTCCCTCATGCATCTTGTCCTCTTGCGCTTCGGCGCCCACCGCGACCGCGCACCGCAGCACATGGCGGGCCACAAGGCCTGGTTGCAACGCGGATTCGACGATGGCGTGTTCGTCCTCGCGGGCAGTCTCGGCGGCGCGCAAGGCGGCGCCGTGCTGGCGCACCGCGAGTCCATTGACGATCTGCGCGAACGGCTCGCCCAGGACCCCTTCGTGGCCGAGGCCGTGGTGCAGGCCGAGATCGTGGCGATCGAACCTTCGCGCGTGGACGAGCGCCTGTCCTTTCTCCAGCACTGATCCACCCACATGAGCCAGACCCTCCCCGGCCCCGACGGCCAGCCGCGTTGCCGCTGGTGCGCTTCGGCCCCCGAGTTCCTGCCCTACCACGACAAGGAGTGGGGGTTTCCCGTCGACAACGACCAGCGCCTGTTCGAGAAGCTGAGCCTGGAGGCCTTTCAGTCGGGCCTGAGCTGGCGCACCATCCTGGCCAAGCGCGAGAACTTCCGCGCCGCGTTCAAGGGCTTCGACTTCCACCGCATGGCGCGCTTCAACGAGCGCGACGTCGAGCGCCTGTTGTCCGACGAAGGCATCGTGCGGCACCGCGGCAAGATCGAGGCCGTCATCCACAACGCGCGCAGCGCGCAGGAGATGGTGAAGACCGAGGGCTCGCTCGCCGCCTACTTCTGGCGCCACGAACCCGGGCCCGGTGAACTGGCGCCTCCCCAGAGCGCCTCGACCTCGCCCACGTCCATCGCCTTGTCCAAGGACCTGAAGAAGCGCGGCTGGAAGTTCGTGGGCCCCACCACCGTCTACGCCTTCCTGCAGGCCATGGGCCTGATCAACGACCACGCCGAAGGCTGCGTGGTGCGCGCGGACGTGGACCGGGCGCGCGGCGCCTTTCGCCGTCCCGGCTGAGTGCTGCCGCGCAACAGCGGGTGTTCCGCCGCGGAACACCCGGGCATGGGGATTGCCCGAGGGTGCGGCGCCGCCGAGTCCGCGCGAACATGCCGCTCCGCTTGCCTGGAGAACCCCCATGAACACCGCCACCGAGTCGCTGGCACGCGGCCCCTCGCAGCCGCCCTTGCGCGAAGAGACCATCGGTGCCGCGCTGGACGCCACCGCGCGCGAGCACGCCAACCGCGAGGCGCTGGTGATCCCCCACGAAGGCGTGCGCTGGACTTGGGCCGAACTGCGCGAGCGCGCCGACGAACTGGCGGCCGGCCTGCTGGCGATGGGCCTGCAGCCGGGCGACCGCGTCGGCATCTGGGCGCCCAACTGCAGCGCCTGGACGCTGACGCAGTTCGCCACCGCGCGCGCCGGGCTCATCCTGGTCAACATCAACCCCGCCTACCGCGCCAGCGAGCTGGCCTATGCCTTGCACAAGGTGGCCTGCTGCGCCCTGGTGCTGGCGCCCGCGCTCAAGACCAGCGACTACATCGCCATCCTGCGCGGCGTGGCGCCCGAGATCGACCGCTGCGAGCCCGGCCAGTTGCAGGCCCTGGCCCTGCCCGAGTTGCGCTGGGTGGTGCGCCTGGGCGAGGAGCGCACGCCGGGCATGCTCAACTTCGCCGACGTGAGCGCGCGCGCCACGCCGGCCTCGCGCGAGCGCCTCGCCACCATCGGCCCACGCCTGAAGGCGCGCGACCCGATCAACATCCAGTTCACCAGCGGCACCACCGGCCACCCCAAGGGCGCCACGCTCACCCACCGCAACATCCTCAACAACGGCTTCTTCGTGGGCGAGGCGATCCGCCTCACGCCGGACGACCGGCTGTGCATCCCCGTGCCGCTCTACCACTGCTTCGGCATGGTCATGGGCAACCTGGCCTGCGT
The DNA here is from genome assembly GCF_035481345.1 of Hydrogenophaga sp. Taxonomy (GTDB): domain Bacteria; phylum Pseudomonadota; class Gammaproteobacteria; order Burkholderiales; family Burkholderiaceae_C; genus Hydrogenophaga. The sequence goes on from NZ_DATIGV010000174.1 coordinate 29,241, forward strand.
CACGCACGGCAGCACCATGGTCTACCCCAGCGAGGCCTTCGACCCGGCGGCCGTGCTGCGCACCGTGCAGGCCGAGCGCTGCACCGCGCTCTACGGCGTGCCCACCATGTTCATCGCCGCGCTCGACCACCCCGACTTCGCCGGCACCGACCTGCGCACGCTGCGCACCGGCATCATGGCCGGCTCGCCCTGCCCCATCGAGGTGATGAAGCGCGTGCAGCGCCAGATGAACATGCGCGAGGTGACCATCGCCTACGGCATGACCGAGACCTCGCCCGTCTCCACCCAGAGCGCGGTGGACGACCCGCTGGAGCGGCGCGTGTCCACCGTGGGGCGCGTGCAGCCGCACCTGGAGATCAAGATCGTCGACGCCGATGGCCGCACCGTGCCGCGCGGCACCGTGGGCGAGTTCTGCACACGCGGCTATTCGGTGATGCAGGGTTATTGGGGCGACGCCGACAAGACCGCCGAGGCCATCGACACCGAGGGCTGGATGCACACCGGCGACCTGGCCACCATGGACAGCGAGGGCTTCGTCAACATCGTCGGCCGCTTGAAGGACATGGTGATCCGCGGCGGTGAGAACGTGTACCCGCGCGAGGTGGAGGAGTTCTACTACCGCCACCCCAAGGTGCAGGACGTGCAGGTGGTGGGCGTGCCCGATGCGAAGTACGGCGAGGTGCTGTGCGCCTGCGTCGTGCTCAAGCCCGGCTTGCGCTGCACGGCCGAGGAGTTGCGCGCCTTCGCGCAGGGCCAGATCGCGCACTACAAGGTGCCGGCCTACGTCGAGTTCGTCGACGCCCTGCCCATGACCATCACCGGCAAGATCCAGAAGTTCGTGCTGCGCGAGCAGATGGCGAAGAAGCTCGGCCTGAAGGCGGCGTTGACGGCCTGAACAGACCCCCGCGCGGCGGATCGGGCTCAGGCCAACCGCGTGCCATAGGCTTCGGCAATGAGGTTCGCCAAGCCCTGCATGGCCTCGGGCAGGTCGGCCCGGTGCACGAGGCCGATGTCGCGGTGGAAGGTGTGCGCGCCCAGGTCCAGCGCGCGCACGCCCGCCGGCCAGCGGCGCCGGTCGGTGGTCTGCGGCACCAGGGCCGCGCCCAGGCCCGCCGCCACCAGGCGCACGATGGCCTCCTGCTCATCGAGCTCGCACACCTCCCGCACCGCCAGGCCATGGGCACGCAGGAAGCGGTCCACCTGCCGGCCACCGAAGGAGCTGCGGTCGTAGCGGATGAAGGGCAGGCCCGTGAGCAGCGCGCGCCAGTCGCCCGCGGGCGCGCCGCGCGGCACCAGCAGGCGAAAGGGCTCGCGCGCCAGCGGCGTCCAGCGCAGGTCGCTGTGCAGCGCGAACGGCGGACGGATGATCAGCGCCGCGTCGAGGTCGCCCGCGTCCACCGCGTTGAGCAGCGTCGTCGACACGCCGGGCACCACGCGCGTGCGGCTGCCGGGCCACTGGCGGTGGAACTTCACCAGGGCCTGCGGCAGCAGGGCCTGCTGCACCGAGGCGATGGCGCCCAGGCTCACGAACACCGCCTGCCCTTTGGCGCGCTGGCGCGAGCCGAGCTGGCCGTAGAGCTGGATCAGCTCCTGCGCCTGCGCCAGGGTCTGCCGCCCGCGCGGGTTCAGCCGCGCCGAGCGACCGGTGCGGTCGAAGAGGGTGAAGCCCAGCTCCTCTTCCAGCCGCTTCATCTGCGCGCTCACGGCCGCCTGCGTCAGGCCGATGCGCTGGCCGGCGGCGGCGAAAGTGCCCTCGCGGGCCACGGTGACGAAGGTCTTGAGCTCGGGAATCATGCACAAAGGATACTGGTGCTCGGCCCAAAAAAGGATTGATTTTCTTTTGGCTCGGCAGGGCCTAGCATCGCGGCTTTCCCCTTCCACCCACGAGCACCGCCCGGAGCACACCATGAGCACCGACACCATCGCCCCCGCGCCCGTGATGCGCGCGCCCGCCACCAATCCCGCGCCCATGTCGCCCTTTCACCTGGCCTTCCCGGTGCACGACCTGGACGCCGCGCGCCGCTTCTACGGCGAGACCCTGGGCTGCCCCGAAGGCCGCAGCTCGCCCGAGTGGATCGACTTCAATTTCTACGGCCACCAGATCGTCGCGCACCTCGCGCCCGAGGCCTGCGGCGGCGCGGCCGTCAATGCCGTGGACGGCCACGGCGTGCCCGTGCGCCATTTCGGCATCGTGCTGCCCCTGGCCGACTGGGAGGCCATGGCCGAGCGCCTGAAGGCGCTGGGCACGGCCTTCGTCATCGAGCCCTACATCCGCTTCAAGGGCCAGCCCGGCGAGCAGGCCACCATGTTCTTCCTCGACCCCTCGGGCAACGCCATCGAGGTCAAGGCCTTCGGGGACATCAACAAGCTGTTCGCCAAATGAGCGCCAGCCGCTTCGAGCCCGTGCGGCTCGAGCACGCCAGCCGCCTCATCAACCACGGCCCCACCGTGCTGGTCACCAGCGCGCACGGCGGGCGGCGCAACGTGATGGCTGCGGCTTGGTCCATGCCGGTGGACTTCACGCCGCCGCGCATCGCGGTGGTGATCGACAAGACCACCTTCACGCGCGAACTGGCCCAGGCCAGTGGCGGCTTCGGCCTGTGCCTGCCGGGCCTCGCCCTGGCCGACCTGACCTACAGCGTGGGCCAGCACAGCGGCCGCGCGGGCGATAAGTTCGAGCGTTACGGCATCGAGGCCATCACTGGCCCGGTGCTCGGCGTGCCCCTCATCGAGCGGGGCTGCGCGGCCTGGCTCGAATGCCGCCTGATCCCCGAGCGCCACACCGAGGACGCCTACGACACCTGCTTCGCCGAGGTGGTGGCCGCCGCGGCCGATCCGCGCATCTTCGCCAACGGGCATTGGCTGTTTGACGAGCACAACGCCGAGCTGCAGACCATCCATCACCTGGGCGCGGGTCTCTTCGTGCGCTCGGGCGGCACGGTGCAGGCCCGGGCGCTCTAGCCCTCCGAACTCCGTTTCGCGCCGCGCGCTCTTGCACGTGGCGCTTGCATTCATTCGGCAATGCAAGTAGATTTGCGCCGTCGATTGGCTTGCAAATATCAAGTGCATCGACTTGGTGCATCGAGAAACCCACTTTGATGCGCGTTCCACCCCTCACGAGGATCACCGCATGAACACCCTTCGCCGAGTTCTGTTGGCGGCCGCCGCGCTGTGCGTCGCCCTGGGCAGCAGCACCGCCTTCGCGCAGTCCCAGACCCTCGTGGTCGCCACCGACACCGCCTTCGTGCCCTTCGAGTTCAAGGAGGGTGACAAGTACGTGGGCTTCGACATCGACCTGTGGGACGCCATCGCCAGGGAGCTGGGCCTGAGCTACCGCCTGCAGCCCATGGAC
>NZ_DATIGV010000175.1:0-48036 GCF_035481345.1 Hydrogenophaga sp.
CCTGTGCGCCGAGTCCGACGTGATCTCGCTGCACGCCCCCTTCAACGAACAGACGCGCCACCTCATCAACGCCGAGCGCATCGCGCGCATGAAGCCCACGGCGATCCTGGTGAACACCGCGCGCGGCGGCCTGGTGCACACCGACGCGTTGTACGAGGCGCTGGCCGCGCGCCGCATCCTCGGCGCGGGGCTGGACGTCTTCGAGCAGGAGCCGCCGGGCATCCACAAGCTCTTCAGCCTGGACAACGTGGTGGTGAGCAACCACATGGGCTGGTACAGCGAAGAGGCCATGCGCGACCTGCAGCGCAAGACGGCCGAGGAGGCCGCGCGCGCGCTGCGTGGCGAGGCCCCATTGAACTGGCTCAACCGGTGGTGAGCCACTCAACACACCACCAAGAACACCCCCCGATTTCAAGAAAGCAGGACATGAAAGAACTGATCGACGGATTCAATCAAGTGGCCGTGGCCTCCGTGGCCGACGCGGTGGACAAGGTCTGCGGCAAGCGCGGCTACATGGCCACCTGCATCAAGCCGCGCATCAACGACAAGCGCATCTGCGGCCCGGCCGCCACCGTGCTGGAAGCGGCCACCGACGAGTTCGTGCCGCCCCAGCACGCGCTCGACCTGATCGACGAGGCCCCGGCGGGCAGCGTCATCGTCATCAGCATCGAAGGCGGTGAGCCCGACGTGGCGGTGTGGGGCGGCCTGATGACGGCCGGCGCCGTGGCCAACGGGCACGCCGGCGCCGTGCTGGACGGTGGCGTGCGCGACCTCACCGAGATCCGCCGCGACTACGGCTTCCCGGTGTACGCGCGCGACGTGAGCCCCGGCACCACGCTGGGCCGCTACCGCACCGTGGCCTCGCAGGTGCCGGTGCGCGTGGGCGACATCCTGGTCCACCCCGGTGACATCGTCGTCGGCGACGTGGACGGCGTGGTGGTGGTGCCGCGCGCCCAGGCCGAAGCGGTGCTGAAGATGGCCAAGGAAATCGACGAGCGCGAACTGGAGCAGGCCAAGCTCATCATCGCGGAGAAGTCGCTGCGCAAGGGCCTGGCCAAGTACGGCCGCATCTGAGATGGCAGGAGGAGCCGTGGTGGCAGAAGACGCGCTCGACATCCTCGCCTTCGGCGAGGCCATGGTCGAGTTCAACCAGACCGGGGAAGGCCAGGGCCGCCTGTACTTGCAGGGCTTCGGCGGCGACACCTCCAACTTCGCCGTGGCCGCCGCGCGCCAGGGCGCGCGCGTGGGCTACCTGGGCGCGCTCGGCGACGACCCCTACGGCGCCCTGCTGCGCCGCCTGTGGGACGAGGAGGGCGTGGACCACGCCAGCGTGCTCGCCGACGCGTCGGCCTTCACCGCCATCTACTTCGTCACGCACGACGAGCGCGGCCACCACTTCAGCTTCTTCCGCACCGGCTCGGCCGCCAGCCGCTACACGGCGGCGCAACTGCCGCGCGATCGCATCGCGGCGGCCAAGGTGCTGCACCTCTCGGGCATCTCGCTGGCCATCTCGCCCACGGCCTGCGACACGGCCTACGCGGCCATGGCCATCGCGCGCGAGGCCGGCACGCTGGTGTCCTTCGACACCAACCTGCGCCTGAAGCTGTGGCCCGTGGACCGCGCGCGCGCGGTGATGAGCGACGTCATCGCGCGCTGCGACATCTGCCTGCCCAGTTACGACGACGTGGTCGCCATCACCGGCCTCACCGACCCCGACGCGCTGGTGGACCACTGCCTGCGCCTGGGCGCGAAGCAGGTGGCGCTCAAGCTGGGCGAGAAGGGCGCGCTGGTGGCGGACGCGAATCAGCGCCACCGCATCGACCCCTTCCCCTGCCAGCCCGTGGACGCCACCGGCGCGGGCGACGCCTTCGGCGGCGCCTTCGTCACGCGCCGCCTGGCCGGCGACAGCCTGCTGGAGGCGGGGCGCTACGCGGCCGCGGTGGCGGCCCTGTCCACGCAGGGCTACGGCGCGGTGGCGCCGATCCCGCGCGCGGACGAGGTGCGCGCGCGGCTCGCGGGCTGATCAGCCGCCGTAGCGGCGCTCCAGTTCCGCCCAGCGCGGGAAGCCGACGATGCGCTTGTAGTCCTCGAAGCCCACGCCGCTGCCCACCATCTTCAGCTCGCCGCTGCGCAGGTCCTCCAGGCTGTCGACCATGGTCTTCACCGAGCGCATCAGCAGCGAGATGCCGTAGATGACGATGCGAAAACCCAGGTCCTCCAGTTCGGCGGGCTTGAGGATGGGCGTGCGACCGCCTTCGAGCATGTTGGCCATCAGCGGCACGCCCTTGAGCGCGCGGCCCACCTGCTGCAGCTCGGCCACCGATTCGGGCGCCTCGATGAAGATGCCGTCGGCGCCCGCTCGCGCGTAGCGCTCGCCGCGGCGCAGCGCCTCGTCCATGCCGATCACCTCGCGCGCGTCGGTGCGCGCGATGATGAAGGTGCGGGGGTCGCGCCGCTGCTCCGCCGCCGCGCGGATGCGCCGCTCCATCTCCTCGCAGGGCAGCAGTTCCTTGCCCGCGATGTGGCCGCAGCGCTTGGGCGAGACCTGGTCCTCGAAGAACAGGGCCTGCGCGCCCATGCGTTCATACGTATGCACCGCGTGCACCACGTTCTTCACGTCGCCGTAGCCGTTGTCCACGTCCACCAGCACGGGCAGGTCGGACACGGCCATGATGTCGCGGTAGGCCGCGCTGAGCTCGCCCAGCGTCGCCAGGCCGATGTCGGGCAGGCCAAGGCGCGCGCCCACCACCGGAAAGCCGCCGATGAAGTAGGCCTTGAAGCCGGCCTGCTGGATGAGCAGCGCGGAGATGGCGTCGTGCGCGCCGGGCAAGACCAGCGGGCGCTCGCTGGCGACGAGCTCGCGGAAATGGGGGGACGGCGCGCTGGCCTGGGGGTCGAGGGACATGGGGTTCACTGATCGATCTTGATGTTGCCTGCCTTGATAACCGCGGCCCAGCGCTGGCCGTCCTCCTGCACGAGCCGCTCCAGCTCGCGTGGGCCGCCGCCCAGGGGCTCGGCGCCTTGCCGCTCGAACTGCGCGCGCAGGTCGGGGTCGCGCAGCACGGTGTTGAGGTGTCGGTTGAGTTCGCTCACCACCTTCGGGTCCAGGCCGGCCGGCCCCATCAGCGCGAACCAGGTGGTGCCGTCGAAGCCCTCGAAGCCCGCCTCGCGCAGCGTGGGCAGATCGGGCGCGAGCGGCGAACGCTGCGCGCTGCCGATGGCCAGGGCCTTCACCTTGCCGGCCTGGGACTGCGGCAGGGTCCAGACGATGCTGTCGAAGGCGAAGTCGATCTGGCCGCCGTTCAGGTCCGGTAGGGCCTGGATGCCCGTCTTGTACGGGATGTGCGTTGTCGGCAGCTTGGCGCGCTGCGCGAAGTCGGCGCCGATGAGGTGCGTGACCGAGCCGTTGCCGCTGGACGAGTAGTTCAGCGGCCCCGTGCGGGCGCGCGCCGCCTGCAGGAACTCGGCCACCGTGGCCACCTTCAGCGCGGGGCTCACCACCAGCACGTTCGGCGCCGTGGCAAGGCGCGCGATCGGCGTGAAGTCGCGCTGCGGATCGTAGGGCAGGGGCCGCAGGTGCGGCAGCACCGCGTGCGTGCTGCTGGTGGCCAGCAGGAAGGTGTAGCCGTCGGGCGCGGCCTTGGCCACGGCTTGCGCACCGATGGAGCCGGCCGCGCCGGCGCGGTTGTCGATCACCACGGGCTGCTTGAGCGCGGCCGAGAGCTTCTCGCCCACGATGCGCGCCAGCGCGTCGGTGCTGCCGCCGGCACCGAAGGGCACGATGAGGCGCAGCGGCCGCTCGGGCCAGGTGGCGGTCTGGGCGTGGGCGGGCGCGAGCAGGGCGCTCAGCAGGGCGAGGCCGCTGGCGCGCAGCCAGCGGGCGCCGTGGAGGGTGAAGGGCATGGCGTGTCTCCGGTTTGTTGTGGTGAATGCACCAGGTTCATGGGATTCGCGCCGCAATGTAGACAAGGCCGGGTGTACCCATCAAATGATTTGTTTCCATTCACCCAGATGCACGCCATTCATAATGGGCCATGGACTTTCGCCGCCTCGACCTGAACCTGCTGGTGGTCTTCGACGCTGTGCTCAGCGAGCGCAGCGTCACGCGCGCCGCCGAGCGCCTGGCGCTCACGCAGCCGGCGGTGAGCCACGCGCTGTCGCGCCTGCGCGCGGCCTGCGGCGACCCGATCGTCGTGCGCCAGGGGCACGGCATGGTGCCCACGCCGAAGGCGGTGGCCCTGCACCCCGAAGTTCGCGCCCTGCTGGCGCGCGCGCAACGCGTGTTCTCGCTGTCCAGCGCCTTCGACCCGCGCCAGTCGCAACGCCAGTTCCACATCGGCTGCTCGGACCACGCGGCCCAGGCCCTGCTGGGCCCGGTGCTGCCCGCGCTGCTGCGCGACGCGCCCGGTGTGCGCCTGCAGCTGCTGCACGCCGGGCGCAGCAACGCCGCCGACATGATCCGCGCTGGCGCGCTCGACCTGGCGCTGGGCGTGTTCAACAGCGCGGACGACACCATCGAGGTGCGCACGGTGCGCGAGTCGCCCTACGTGTGCCTGATGCGCGCCGGGCACCCGCTGGCGGGCGGGCGCTTCACGCTGGCGCGCTACCTCGCGGCCCGGCACCTGCAGGTGCTGGTGCAGCCCGGCGCGTTCGGGGGCATCGACCAGACCCTCGCGCGGCTCGGCCACGAGCGCGACATCCGCCTGGTGGCGCCGCACTTCGGTGCCGCCCTGGGCCTGCTGCTCGGCACCGATCTGGTGTTGACGGTGCCCGACGACCTGGCCCCCGGCGCCCGACTGCCGCCCGGCCTGCTGCGCCGCGCGGTGCCCTTCGATCTGGATCCGTTTCGCCACCAGATCGCCATGAGCCGGCGCGCGAACGACGACCCGGGCGTGGCCTGGCTCGTGTCCACACTGGTGTCGGCGGCTGTGCCGCCGCGCGCGCGGCGGCGTTGAGGCCGGCGGCGCGCCCGTTCAGGGCAGTTCGAGGTCTGTCTTCGTGTGGGGCTTCGCGCCCGTGGCTGGCGCGCGCAACTCCACGAAGAAGGTGCAGCCCTGGTCGGGCGCCGTTTCGCACCACAGCCGGCCTTCGTGGCGCTGCACCACGCGCTGCACCAGCGCCAGGCCCATGCCCACGCCGTCGTAGTCCATGGAGTGGTGCTGCCGCTGGAACATCACGAACAGGGACTTGGCCTTGGCCAGATCGAAGCCCACGCCGTTGTCGCGCACGAACAGCGTGTGCACCTCGCCCACGGCGGGCAGTTGGCCCACCTCGATGCGCGCCTGGGGCACGCGGCGCGTGAACTTGGCCGCGTTGTCGAGCAACTGGCCGAAGACCTCGGCGAGCAGGATCGGATCGCCCGCCACCACGGGCAGCGCCGGGTCGATCACCCACTCGATCTCGCGCGGCGCGCTCTCGGCCCGCAGGCGGCCCACGATGCCCATGATCAGCGGCGTGAGCGAGACCGGCGCCGGCTCGATCGCCACGCGCCCCAGGCGCGCGTATTCCAGCAGGCCGTCGATCATCTGGCCCATGCGCTTGGCGGCGTTGCCGATGGCGGTCTGGAACTGCATCAGCTCGTGGTGCTGCGCCGGGTCCAGCCCCTCCTGGGTGAGCGTGACGTACTGGCCGATGTGGCGCAGCGGCGCGCGCAGGTCGTGCGCCACCGTGTACGAGAAGGCGTCGAGGTCGCGGTTGGCCGCGTCGAGCTGCTGGGTGCGCTCGGTCACGCGGTGCTGCAGCTCCTGGTTGAGGCGCGCCATCACGTCGGCCAGGCGCTTGGATTCGGTGAGGTCGCGCGTGATGACCGACAGGCCTTGCAGGCCGCCCTGCGCGTCGCGCAGCGCGGTCAGCGTGGCGTGCGACCAGAAGCGCGTGCCATCGTGGCGCTGGCTCCAGCCCTCGTGCTCGGCGTGGCCTTCCTCCAGGCACACGTCCAGCATCACCTGCGTGTCGGCCCCGGCGAGCTGGTCGTCCTGCGGCTCGAACAGCGCGTCCAGCGAGCGGCCGAGGATCTGCCCGCGCTCGAAGCCGTGCAGGCGCTGCGCGCTCTCTGTCCAGTCGCTCACGCCGCCGTCGGGGTCGAGGAAGAAGATGGCGTGGTCGCGGATGGCGTGCGACATCAGGCGAAAGCGCTGCTCGCTGGCGTAGAGCTCGGCGCTGCGCTGCGCCACGCGCTCCTCGAGGTCGAGGTTGGCGTTGAAGACGAAGTCCTCGGTGCGGCGCCGTTCGGTGATGTCGATGAGCTCGACGAAGAAGCCGTGCACGCCGCCGTCGTGGCTGTCGGGCAGGTAGTGCACCTCGTAGTAGTGGGGCGTGCCGTCGGCGCCGGGGCGCTCGGCCTCGTGGCTGATGGCCTCGCCGTTGAGCGCCTTGGCCACGCGCGGCAGCACCTCGGGCAGCACCTCGGGGGTCAGCACGCGGCTGAGGTCGATGCCGATGACCTCGTCCGGGGCCAGGCCGTAGCCGGCCGCGTAGGCCGCGTTGCAGAAACGGCAGACCAGGTCCTTGTCGTAGTACGCCAGGCGCGAAGGGGTGCGGTCGGTGATGGCCTGCAGCAGGCGCAGCCGCGCCACGATCTGGCGCTCGATGCGATCGCGCCCGGTGACCTCGACCACGGCGGTGTGCGAGCGCAGGAAGCGGCCGCTGGCGTCGCGCACCGCGAGCGAGACCAGCTCCACGGTGAAGAAGGCGCCGTCCTTGCCGAACAGGCGCAGCGTCAGCGGCGGCGTGCGGCCCTGCGTGCGCAGCTCGTGCAGGTGGTCGCGCAGCTGGTTCAGCTCGGATTCCTCGCGCAGGCGCGCGAGCGTGGGAAAGTCCACGTCGCCGCCGGGCGCCAGGCGCTCCAGGTCGGCGCGGGTGTGGCCGAGCCAGTCGAGCAGGGTGTCGTTGATGGCCTGCACGCGCAGGCCGGTGTCCAGTGCGAGCAGGCCGCACGGGGCGTTGTCCCACAAGGCATGGCCTTCGCCGATCGCGCGCTCGCTGGCCGCTGTATCCATTTGTGCCATTCGTGGCCTCCCACCCGCCGCCGTCGCGCGGGCCGTGACGGGGCTAACCCCGGAGCGGCCACTCTAGCCGCCGATGGCGCGTCATGCAAATCGCCCCGCGCCGCAGCGGTGCCCGCGGCGGCATGGACGGCGGCGCGGGGCTCAGGCCGCGCGCACGAGCGCGGGGGCGGGGGCGTTCGCCTGCTCGCCCAGATACGCCGCCGCCAGGGCTCCGTCGGCGGCGATCTCGGCCGCCGTGCCCTGGGCCACGATGCGCCCGCCTTCCATCACGTAGGCGCGGTCGGCCAGGGCCAGCGCCAGGCCGGCCATCTGGTCCACCAGCAACAGGGTCATGCCCTCGCGGCGCAGCCGGTCCAGCGCGGCGAACAGTTCGGCGATCACCTTGGGCGCCAGGCCGAGGGAGGGCTCGTCGAGCAGCAACACGCGGGGGCGCGACATCAGGGCGCGCGCGATGGCCAGCATCTGCTGCTCCCCGCCCGATAGCAGGCCGGCGCGCTGGTGCAGGCGCTCGCGCAGCCGGGGGAAGCGCTCGAGCTGTTCCTGCACGCGCGCCTCGCGGTCCTCGGGCCGCAGGAAGGCGCCGAGGCGGATGTTGTCGAGCACGCTCAGTTCGGGGAACACCTGGCGGCCTTCGGGCACCAGCACCACGCCGCGCGCCACCACCTGCTCGGCGCCCAGCCCGTGCAGGGCCGCGCCGTCGACATGGATGCCGCCCTGCACGGGGCGGTGCAGGCCCGCTATCGCTTTCATGAGCGTGGACTTGCCGGCCCCGTTGGCGCCCAGCAGGGCCACGGCCTCGCCGCGGCGCACGCGCAGGTCGATGCCGTGCAGCACGGGCTCGGCGCCGTAGCCGGCGATCAGGGCGCCCACGCCCAGGGCTTCTTCGCTGTCCACCGGTGCACGGGGCGCTGGCGCGGCACTGTCCAGGCTTTCGCCCAGGTAGGCGGCCTGCACGGCCGGGTCGGCCTGGACTTCGGCGGGCGTACCCGCCGCCAGGCGCTCGCCGGCGTCCAGCACCACCACGTGGTCGCTGATGCCCATGACCAGGGCCATGTCGTGTTCCACCAGCAGCACCGCCACGCCCGCATCCGCGATGCGGCGCAGCAGCGCGCCCAGGCCTTGCTTGTCCTCGCGCGACAGGCCGGCGGCCGGTTCGTCGAGCAAGAGCGCGTCCGGGTCGGTGGCGAGCGCGCGCGCCACCTCGACCAGACGGCGGTCCACGTGCGGCAGGTCGGCCGCCAGCGTGTGCGGCGAACCCGTGTAGCCGCAAAAGACCAGCAGCTCGTGCGCGCGCCGGGTGCGTTCGGGTGCGCGGCGCCGTGCCGCGCCCAGCAGGGCACCGAGGCGTCCGCGCCCCATGGCGAGCACCACGTTGTCCAGCACGCTCAGCGAACCGAAGAGCTGCGAGGTCTGGTACGTGCGCGCCACACCGGCGCGCGCGATGCGCACCGCCGATTGGCCCGCGAGTTCACGCGCGCCGAGCGAGAACCCGCCCGCCGTGGGCAGGTAGAAGCCGCCCAGCACGTTGAGCGCGGTGGACTTGCCCGCGCCGTTCGGGCCGATCAGGCTGGTCACGCGGCCGGCCTCGGCGCGCAGGCTCAGACCGCCCACCGCGCGCACGCCGCCGAACTGCATGGTGATGCCCTGAGCCGCGAGCCCGGCGCGGGGACGCGCGTGCAGGCCGAGCGCGGCCTCGCCGGTTTCCAGCGCGGGTGGCGCTGCGGGCCACAGGCGCTCGCGCAGGCGCCGCAGCCCCCCGGCCACGCCATCGGGCGCAGCCCACAGCACCACGAGCAGCAGCGCACCGAAGAACAGCAGGCGGTACTCCTCCAGGCCCGACAGCAGTTCGGGCAGCAGGCCCACCACCACGGCGCCCACCAGCGGCCCGGCCACCGAGCCCGCGCCGCCCAGCATCACCACCAGCACGAACAGGATGGACTGCAGGAAGCCGAAGGTGTGGGGCGTGACGAAGCCCGACAGCGGCGCGAACAGCGCGCCCGCGGCCGCGGCCAGCGCGGCCGACACGGCGAAGGCCACGGTCTTGATGAACAGCGGGTTCAGGCCGATCGATTCGGCGGCGGTCTCCGCGTCGCGCACCGCGCGCAGGCCCGCGCCCCAGGTGCCGCGCGAGAGCCAGGCGTAGCCCGCGAGCGCGACGCCGGCCGTGGCGATGGCCAACAGCGCCACCGCGCGTTCGCCCTGCGCGACGCCGAGCGAGGGCGCGGCCAGGCCCATGATGCCGTTCTGCCCGCCCGTGAGCGCACCGGCCTCCACGATGCCGTGCTCGACGATGAAACCGAAGGCGATGGTGATCATCGCCAGGTAGGGGCCCTTCACGCGCAGCGCCGGCAGCGCCAGCAGCGCGCCCGCCAGGCCACCCAGCAGCGCCGCCAGCGGCCACGCGGCCCAGAAGCTCCAGCCGGCCTGGGTGGTGAGGATGGCGACTGTGTAGGCGCCGATGGCGTAGAAGCCCACGTGGCCGAAAGACACCTGGCCCGACAGGCCGAGCAGCACGTTCAGGCCGATGCCCACGATGGCCAGCAGGGCCACGTTGGCGAGCACGAAGACCCAGTAGCCGTTGAGGGTGAGCGCGAGCACCGCGCCCGCGGCCAGCAGCGCCAGCACGGCCGCGATCTGCGCGGGGGTGCCCAGGCCCAGGGGCATGGGCGTGGTGCGGGGGACGGCGGGCCGGTTCATACCTTCTTCACCTCCGCGCGGCCGAACAGGCCGTTGGGGCGCCAGGCCAGCGCGGCGATCACGAGCGCGAAGGTGAGGATCTGCGTGTAGCCCGAACCCAGCGTGGCCGTGATGGTGGCCTCGGCCAGGCCGAAGAGCAGGCCGGCGATCATCACGCCCCAGGCGCTGGTGATGCCGCCGAGGATGGCGACCGCGAAGGCCTTCAGGCCGAACAGCGTGCCCATGTCGGCCGCCACGTTGAACAGCGGCGCGATCAGCACGCCCGCGATGCCGGCGAACAGCGCCGACAGCGCGAAGGCCAGGGTCACCGCGCGCTGGATGGGAATGCCCATGAGCCGCGCCGCCGCGCGGTTCTGCACCACCGCCAGCAGGGCGGTGCCCCAGCGCGTGCGCCGCGACAGCGTGTGCAGCAGCGCGGCCAGCGCCAGGCCCACCACGGGGATGAGCAGTTGCAGCGGGTACACGCCCAGCCCCAGACCACCGATCTCCAGCGGCGATTGCGCCAGGGGCGAGGACAGGCTGCGCGGCTCCTTGCCGTAGGTGAACATCACCAGGTTGTCGAGCACGATGCCCAGGGCCACCGTGGCCATGAGCCAGGCGTCGGAGCCGCGGTTCACGAAGGGCCGCACCGCGAGCCATTCCACCAGCAGGCCGTAGAGCGCGCACAGCGCGAGCGCCAGCGCGATGGCGGCCCACAGGGGCCAGCCGAAGGTCTGCGCGAAGCTGAAGGTGAGCACCGCGCCCAGCATCATCGAGCTGCCCTGGGCGAAGTTGACCGTGCCGCTGACGGCATAGGTCACGTAGAAGCCCAGGGCCATCAGGCCGTACATGCTGCCCAGCCCGAGGCCGCTGATGAGCGCGGAGATCGCCAACATGCGAAGGCCCTCAGTTCGTGGTCATGCCCACGGGCACGATGCGGTTGTCGATGAACTGCGCCCAGACATAGTCGGAGCTGAGCACCGCGTCGTGTTGCGTGGCGCTGAAGGGCTTGTCGTAGGTCTTGATGAGACCCTCGTACTTGCCGATCTTGTAGAAGCCCTGGCGCACCGCGTCGCCCTCGGTGGAGCCGGCCGCCGCGATGGCCAGCGCCGCCAGGTGCGTGCCGTCGTAGGCGTTGGCCACGCCCACGGCGGGCGTGATGTCGGCCGGGCCCTTCACGTTCGGGTACTTGGCCACCATGGCCTTGATCACGCGCTCGCCCACCGGCGACTGCTTGCCGAAGAAGCTGTAGGTCTGCACGAAGTGCACGTCCTTGCCGCTGGGCCCCGCGAGTTCGGTGAAGCGACCGCCCGCCGGGCCCCAGTGCGAGACCACGGGCACCTTCCAGCCCATGCGATCCAGCGACTTGACCACCTGCGCCGAGGGGCCCACGTTGCCCACCATGAACAGCACGTCCGCGCCGTTGGCCTTCAGGCGCGTGAGCTGCGGCACCATGTCCACGTCGTTGGCCTCGAACTTCTCGATGCCCGCGGGCGTGACGTTCTTCGCCGCCATGGCCGCCGCCAGGCCTTTCTGGTTGCTCTCGCCCCAGGGGTTGTTCACCAGGATCAGGCCGGGCTTCTTCGCGCCGAAGTTCTTTTGCGCGTAGGCCAGCATGCCCTCGTCGACGATCTCGTCCACCGCCGAGACGCGGAAGGCGAAGTTGGGGTTGGCGCCGTTCTTCGTGATGCCCGTGCCCGCGGCCCAGGGGCCCATGAAGGGCACCTTCTCCTGGTTCATCAGCGGCACGATGGCCATGGACACCGGCGTGTCCAGGCCGCCGAAGACCACGGCCACCTTCTCGCGGTAGATGAGTTCGCGCGCGGCCACCACGCCCTTGGCGGGGTTGGCCTCGTCGTCGCGGCGCACCAGTTCCAGTTTGCGGCCCAGCACGCCGCCCTTGGCGTTGATCTCGTCGATGGCGATCTGCATGCCGCGCGTGATGGCCTCGCCGGCCAGCGCGGACTGGCCCGACAGCGCGGTGACCAGGCCGAACTTGATGGGCTCGCTGGCGAGCGCCGCGCCGCCGAACGAGGCCGCCGCGAGGGCGATGCCAGCCGCCAGCGCGCCGCGCCGGGTGGGGAAGGAGGAGAAGAGGGACATGGCGGGACTCCTGAAAAGGGGGACGGGGACGGTGGGGGGAAACGCTGCGCCCCGGTCGCAAGTCCTGTGCCAGTGTTCTCAATTCTGCTTTTGTGGTGTTCTCATTCCTGAATATGGATTGTTGACAATCTGGCACACGACTTGCGAACACACCGATAGCGTGCCGGCGCGGGTCCGTGTCGGTGCGAAACGCCCCAGGCCGGTGCGCCGCACCCGCCGCGATCCGTGGAGCCGCCCCATGTCCGACACCGCTGTCCCCACAGCCCCCCTCACGCCCGCGCAGGTCGTGGACGAGTACCTGCGCATCCTCATGGTCCCCGACCCGGCCGGCGCGCGGCGCTTCGTCGCGCCGGGCCTGCGCATCCGCTTCACCGGCCACCGCGAGATGGCCGACCCCGCCGAGTGCGCGGCCTTCAACGCGGGCCGCTACCGCTGGGTGAAGAAGCGCATCGAGCGCACCGAGACCGTGGCCGGCGGCAGCGCGGCCGAGACCGTGGTCTACAGCCTGGGCACGTTGCACGGCGAATGGCCGGACGGCACGCCCTTCGAAGCCAACCGCTACGTGGACCGCTACGTGGTCAGCCACGGCCTCATCACCGAGATGCAGGTGTGGAACGACAGCGCCGAGTGGCTGCTGGAGCCCTCGCTGAACCGCAGGCCCGCGCCATGACCGCCGCAACGACCGCCGCGCAGTACCTCGGCCCCTTGCCCGACCACGGCCGCTTTCCCTACCGCGCCATCACGCAGCGCCCGCATTACCGCTGGCCCAATGGCGCCGGCCTGGCGGCGTACATCGGCTTCAACATCGAGCACTTCGCCTTTGGCGAGGGTTTGGGCGCCAGCATCGGCCCGGCGTCGCCGCAGCCCGACGTGCTCAACTTCAGCTGGCGCGAGTACGGCAACCGCGTGGGCGCCTGGCGCTGCCTGGAGCTGTTCGACAGCCTGGGCCTGCCCACGGCCGCGCTCATCAACACCGCGCTCTACACGCACTGCCCGGAGCTGGTGGCCGCCTTCGTCGCGCGCGGCGACGAGCTGGTGGGCCATGGCCACAGCAACGCCGAGCGCCAGGCCGCGCTCGACGAGGCCGGCGAGCGCGAACTGCTCGCGCATTGCCGCCAGCAGATGCGCCTGCACAGCGGCGCGGAGCCGCGCGGCTGGTTGTCGCCCTGGATATCCGAGAGCCGGCTCACGCCCGACCTGCTGGCCGAGACCGGCTACCACTACACGCTCAACTGGTGCCACGACGACCAGCCCGTGCCGATGCGCACGCGCAGCGGGCGCCCGCTGTGGTCCGTGCCCTACCCGCAGGAGCTCAACGACATTCCCATGATCGTGGCGCGCCAGATGGACGGGAAGGACTTCGCGCAGATGATCGTGGACAACACCGACGAGATGCTCGAACAGGCGCGCGCCCAGCCGCTGGTCATGGGCATCGCGTTGCACCCCTACCTGGTGGGCCAGCCCTACCGCCTGCGCCACCTGCGCCGCGCGCTGCAGCACCTGGCCGCGGCGCGCGACCGGGGCGAGGTCTGGTTCACCACGCCCGGCGAGATCGCCCAACACATGGCCACGCTGGCCGCACACGAACCCAAGGCTTTTGCATGAGCGCCGCCGGGCCGTTCCCCAGGCGCTCAGCCCCACAGTGCGCCGCACGGAGGATTGATCAGTGAACCCCTTTCCCATTGAAGACCGCGTCGGCGCCTGGGTGCCGCACGGGCGTTTCGTCATCGAAGGCCAGGCGCAGGGCCCGTTGCGCGGCCTGTCCTTCGCGGCCAAGGACGTGTTCCACGTCGCCGACCATCCCACGGGCGCAGGCAACCCCACCTGGCTGGCCACGCACCCCGTGCCCACGGCGCACGCGCCGGTGATCGAACGCCTGTTGGGCGCGGGCGCCACGCTCATGGGCAAGGTGCTCACCGACGAGCTGGCCTACAGCCTGCACGGCGACAACGCGCACCTGGGCACGCCGCTGAACACGCGCTACCCCGACCGTGTGCCCGGCGGCTCGTCCAGCGGCTCGGCCGCGGCCGTGGGTGCGCGCCTGGTGGACTTCGCGCTCGGCACCGACACCGGCGGCTCCACCCGTGTGCCCGCCAGCTACGGTGGCCTGTGGGGCCTGCGCACCACGCACGGCCTGGTCAGCGCCGAGGGCCTGGTGCCGCTGCACCCGGGCTTCGACACCGTGACCTGGCTCGCGCACGCCTTCGACAGCTTCGAGCGCGTGGGCCGTGTGCTGCTGCCGGCCAGCGCCTGGTCGCCGCGCCGCCTGCTGGTGCCCCAGGACGCCTGGGACCTGGCCGACCCGCTGTTCGCCGCGCCGCTGGCGCGTGTGCGCGACGCGCTGGCCGCGCGCCTGGGCGTGGCGGCCGAGGTGTCGCGCTGGGCGGGCGATCAGGCCCTGGCCGACTGGCGCCAGGTCTACGCCACGGCCGGGGCGCACGAGGGCTGGCGCGTGCACGGCGACTGGATCACGGCGGCGCAGCCCGTGTTCGGCGAGGCCATCGCCGCGCGCTGGGCCGGCGCCAGCCGCGTGAGCGACGCGCAGGCACAGGCCGCGAACGCCGAGTGGGCGCGCATCCGCGCCGCCGTGCGCGGCCTGCTGGGCGACGATGGGGTCGCCGTGCTGCCCTCGGCCGCCAGCCTGGCGCCGCGCCGCGACGCCGCGCCCGCCGAGGTGGACGCGGTGCGCCTGCGCACCATGGCCATCACCTGCATCGCCGGCCTGGCGGGCCTGCCGCAGGTGAGCCTGCCGGTGGACACGCCCGAGGGCGAGGTGGTGGGCGTCTCCCTGCTCGGCGCGCCGGGCAGCGACCTCGCGCTCATCCGCCTCGCGGGCGAGATCCACGCCACCCTCTGACCCCGCCATTTGGTGCAGACTGCGCGCCATGCCGAACGCCGCCGCCCCGTCAAAGAAAAAGCCGCCGCGCCGCGCCGCCACCCGCGCGGCCGATCTCGACCTCGACCCGTCAGCCCCGCGTGCCGCCGGTGCGCTGGCCGATGCGCCCGGCGACGACGTCGAGGCGCGCATCTACCGTGCCGTGTTCGAGAGCGTGATGAGCCAGCGCCTGCCGCCCGGCACCAAGCTGCCCGAGGCGCCGCTGTGTGAGCTGTTCGGCGTGAGCCGCGCAGTGGTGCGCAAGGTGCTGCAGCGGCTCGCGCACGACCACATCGTGCAGCTGCGGCCCAACCGCGGCGCCACCGTGGCGGTGCCCACGCGCGAGGAAACGCAGCAGATCTTCGAGGCGCGCCGTGCGCTGGAGGCGGCCATCGTGCGCCTGGTGGCCGAGCGCGCCACCCCGGCCGACCTCAAGGCCCTGCGCACGCAGTTGCAGGCCGAGACCAAGGTGATGCACCGGCACGACCAGCCCGCCTGGGCGCGCCTGGCCAGCACCTACCACCTGCGCCTGGCCGAGCTTTCAGGCAACCCGATCCTGCACCGCTACCTGGTGGAGATCGTCTCGCGCTGCTCGCTCATCGTGGCGCTGCACCAGCCGCCGGGCAACGCGGCCTGCGAACACGACGAGCACGAGGGCATCGTCGAGCGCATCGCGCGCGGCGACGCGGATGGCGCGGTGGCGCTGATGGACCGGCACCTGCGCGACCTGGAGCGCCACCTGATGCTGGACAAGCCCGCGCCGCGCAAGGACCTGGCGCACCTGCTGGGACTGGGCTGAGGCCTGATCGCGCGGCGCGCCGGGGCGCCGCTCAGCGCATGCGCAGCATCAGCTCGGCCTGCGCGGTGCCGCCCACGGTGATGTGCTCCGTCATGGCGCGCTGCGCCTCGGGCTCGTCGCCGCGCACGATGGCGCGCACGATGGCGCCGTGTTCGCGGTGCGAGGCCTTCATGCGGCCCGGCCGCTCGAAGGACACCGGCCGGTAGGCGGCCAGCCGCTCGCGGATGCGCACGATCTGCCCGGCCAGGTAGCTGTTGTCGCAGCCCTGGTAGATGAGGTCGTGCAGGCGCAGGTTGAGCGCCGTGTAGGCGGGGATGTCGTCGCTCTCCACGGCCTGTTCGGCTTCGCGCTGCACGGCGTCCAGCGCCTGGCGCTGTTCGTTGCTCATGCGGCGCGCGCTCAGGCGGGCGGCCTCCGCTTCGAGCACCGCCAGCACCTCCAGCATGCCGAACACCTCGCGCGGCTCCAGCCGCGTGACGACCGCGCCGCGCCGGGGCGAGAAATTCATCAGCCCGGCGGCGGCCAGTTGCAGCAGCGCCTCCTTGGCCGGCGTGCGCGAGATGCCGAAGCGCTCGGCCACGGCCTTCACGTCCAGGGCGTCGCCGGGGCGCAGGCGGCCCTGGCGGATGTCGTCCTCCAGCGCCAGGCGCACCTCGTCGGTCACGGTGGCCGCCGGGGATTCGGCCAGGGTCGTCGTGTCGTTCATGGGTGGGCAGTGTACGGGGCCGGCGCCGGGCAGGAATTCATGCATCGCGGTTTACCCTGATAAGGAATCCACTTGACGGTGGAAACCCGTCCATATAAATTTATATACACAAAACGGAGACCAAAATGAATGCAAGAGACGAGGGCCTGAGCGATCTGCCCGAACTGGTGATCGCCGACGGCGTGGCCACGGTGACCCTGCGCCGCCCGCGCGTGCTCAACCGCCTGCAGGCCGAGGACGTGATCCGCCTGCGCGAGATCTGGGCCGAGGTGGAACGCGATCCGTCCGTGCGCGTGCTGGTGCTCACCGGCACCGGCCGCGCTTTCAGCAGCGGCTACGACCTGGACGAACTCGGCGAGCGCAGCGGCGCCATCGCGCCCGCCGGCCGGGCCGAGCGGCCGCTGCCCGACTTTCCGGCGATGACGCTGGAGCTGGAAAACCTGCGCGTGCCCACCGTGTGCCGCCTCAACGGCCCGGTCTACGGCGGCGCCACCGACCTGGCGCTGAGCTGCGATTTCCGCGTCGGCCGCAGCGACTGCGAGATGTTCATGCCCGCCAGCCGCCTGGGCCTGCACTACTACACCGAGGGCCTGATCCGCTGGTCGCACCGCCTGGGCACCAACGCGGCGCGCCGCCTGTTCCTCACGTCGATGACCATCAAGGCCGAGGAGATGCACCGCATCGGCTACCTCACCGACGTGGTGGCGCCCGAGGCCCTGGACGAGGCGGTGGACGCGCTGGTGCGCACCCTGGCCGCGCAGGCCCCGCTGGCGGTGGCGGGCATGAAGCGCTCGCTCAACCAGGTGGCGCGTGGCGAGCTCGACGTGGCCGCCAGCGACGCGCGCCACCGCGCCAGCCTGGCATCCGAGGACCTGCGCGAGGGCATGAGTGCCTGGCAGGAACGCCGCGCCCCCGTGTTCAAGGGACGCTGAAGGGCGAGGGGCCGCAGAGCCCCCGCCGGTCATCACAACGAAGGAGACAAGACATGAGCATTCAACGACGCACCCTGCTGCGCCTGGCGGGCGCGGGCCCGGCGGCGCTGGCCCTGCCCACGCTGCACGCCAGCGCCTGGCCCTCGCAGGCCTTCAAGCTGCACATCGGTTACAGCACCGGCGGCGCGGCCGACATCGTGGCCCGCACCCTGGCCGTGCGGCTGGAAAAGCTGCTGGGCCAGCCGGTGGTGTTCGAGTACCGTCCCGGCGCGGGCGGCGCCATCGCCGCGGCCTACGTGGCGCGCCAGCCCGCCGACGGCTACCAGCTCTACCTGGCCGACACCGGCAGCATGGCCATCATTCCCAACCTGCGCAGCGTGCCCTACGACCCGGTGCGCGACTTCACGCCGCTGGGCTACGTGGGCGCCAGCGGCCTGGTGCTGCTGGTCAACAACGATGTGCCCGCCGCCGACGTGCCCTCGCTGGTGAAGCTGCTGAAGGAGAAACCCGAGGCCTACGCGTACTCGAGCTCGGGCATCGGCTCGCCGCACCAGTTGGCGGGCGAGCTGTTCAAGCAGCTCACCGGCACGCAGATCCGCCACGTGCCCTACCGGGGTGCCGCGCCCGCGATGAACGACCTCATGGCCGGCCAGGTGCAGGTGGCCTTCGCCACCATCGCGCCCGCGCTGCCGCTGATCCAGGCCGGGCGCATGCGCGCCATCGCGGTCACCTCGGCGAAGCGCGCGTCCAGCCTGAAGAACGTCCCCACCATCGCCGAGCAGGGCGTGGCGGGCTACGAGGCCACGCCCTGGTTCGCCATGGTGGCGCCGCCGCAACTGCCCACGGCCATTGCGCAGCGCCTGCAGCAGGCCATGGCGCAGACCATCGCCGACCCCGAGGTGGTGGCCACGCTGGAGCGCTACGGCGTGGAGGACGCGGTCGCGCAGACGCCGGCCTGGTTGCAGGAGCGCGTGCGCGCCGACCACGCGAAGTGGGGTGAGGTCATCAAGACCGCCGGTATCAAGATGGACAACTGACACCCCCTGCCGCGCTTCGCGCGACCCCCCAAGGGGGGCGGCACCGGCGGCCCGGCAAAGCCGGTTCCGTGGCGCCCTGGCCTGGACCACTTCAAGTCAACACCGATGAATGAATCCAACGACATTTCCGAGGACTTCGATCGCCCGCTCGCGGGCCTGAAGGTGCTCGAGCTCTCGCAGATCATGGCCGGCCCGGTGTGCGGCGTGCTGTTGTCCGACATGGGCGCCGACGTGATCAAGGTGGAGCGTTTCCCGGGCGGCGACGACGCGCGCGGCTACCAGCGCCCGGGCGACCCGGGCCTGTCGCCGGCCTTCACCATGATCAACCGCGGCAAGCGCTCGGTGGCGCTGGACATCCGCACGCCCGAGGGCCGCGAGGCCCTGCTGCGCCTGGTGGCGCAGGTGGACGTGGTGACCGAGAACTTCCGCGTCGGCACCATGGAGCGCCTGGGCCTGGGGCACGAGGTGCTGATGCAGGCCAACCCGCGCCTGATCTACGCCGCCATCTCGGGCTACGGCCGCGTCGGCCCGCTGGCGCAGCAGGGCGGCTTCGACCTGATCCTGCAGGCCTTCTCGGGGCTGATCAGCGTCACGGGCGAGGAGGGCCGCGCGGGCGTCAAGCCCGGCATCTCGGTGGCCGACGTGAACGCCGGCATCCTGGCCGCGCTGGGCGTGCTGGCGGCCTACATCCGCCGCCTGCGCACGGGGCGCGGCGGGCGGGTGGACACGTCTTTGCTGCAGGCCTGCCTGCAGCAGACCTACTGGTTCGCCGCGGCGTACTTCTCCAAGGGCGTCGTCGCCAGGCCCATGGGCACGGCGCACCCGCTCATCGCGCCGTACCAGACCTTCGCCTGCGCCGACGGCGCCATCGCCATCGGCGGCGGCAACCAGGCCAACTGGC
Organism: Hydrogenophaga sp.; assembly: GCF_035481345.1. Taxonomy (GTDB): domain Bacteria; phylum Pseudomonadota; class Gammaproteobacteria; order Burkholderiales; family Burkholderiaceae_C; genus Hydrogenophaga. Next base: position 19,037 of record NZ_DATIGV010000175.1, read on the forward strand.
TGCGCATCGCCGCCACCCTGGGCCACCCCGAGTGGGCGGACGACCCGCGCTTCTCCACCGGCGCCGGGCGCCTGGGCCACCGGCACGCGCTGGAGGCCCTGATGACCGAGGTGCTGCGCACGAACACCGTGGCCCACTGGACGCAGGCACTGGCCGCCGCCGGTGTGCCCGTGGGCCCGGTGCAGGACGTGGGGCAGGCCCTGAGCCACCCGCAAACCCACGCCGTGGGCATGGTGATCGACAACCCCGACCCGCGCACCGGCCTGGACAAGGCGGTGGGCTGCCCGGTGCACTTCGACGGCCACAGCCCCACGCGCACCGGCCCCGCGCCGCTGGTGGGCGAGCACACGCAAGAGGTGCTGCGCGCGTTCGGCTTCGACGAGGAGGCCCTGCGCCGCCTGGCCGAGGCGGGCGCGATCCCGCCGGCCCACCAGCGCGCGCTGGCCTGAGTGGGGTTGCGGGGCGTGATCTGTCGCACGCCTCGCGCAGCGGGGCGGGTGGTGGGCCCGACCCGGGATGCATACCCTCTGTGCACAGAGGCCATCGTCACGTAGAGTCGCCGCACGCCCGATGAAAGAGCCGTCAGGGAGGCTGGCGGAGTGGGCGGGAGGACGCCTCGGCATGGCGGGAAACCGCAAACGCTCGGTACAACTCTGGTTGCCACTGCTGCCCGCGGCGGTGGCGCTGCTCCTGCTCGCGCTGATGGTCTGGTCGGTGGAGCGCGTGGTGGGCGACGAACTCGAGCGCCGCGCCGAGCAGCGCGTGGAGCAGACGTCGGCGATTTTCGCCGACCGGCTCTCGCGTGTGCTCAACGGCCAGGCCACCCAGCTCGACCTGCTCACGCTGGCGCCGCGCCAGAAGGTCTCGCGCGAGGGCTGGCGCTTACAGATGGATCGCCTGCGCGAACGCAACCGGGGCTATGTGTGGATCGGCGCCACCGACGCCGATGGCCTGGTGCTCGCCGCCAGCGATGGCCTGCTGGAAGGCGTGTCCATCGCCCAGCGGCCGGTGTACCTGAAGGGCCGCGAGGGCGCCTGGTTCGGTAGCCTGAACTCGCCCGTGAGCCTGCGCGAGCCGCTCACCTCGCACGACCGGCCCGCGCCTCGGAACCTCGCCGACATCGCGATGCCCTACGAGGACGCGGAGGGCCGCCCCGCCGGCGTGCTCGCCGCCCACCTGGACGCCGCGTTCTACGACGGGCTGCGCGAGGACGTGCTGGGCCCACCGGCCGCACGGCGCGGCCTGCAACTGGAACTGGCCGACGTGAGCGGCCGGCGCCTGCTGGGCGAGCGCGCGCCGCTGTCGCCCACGCAATGGCAGGACCTGCTGGACACGCCGGTGGGCGCGCCGCGGGTGTTCCACACCGAGGACGGCGAGAGCGTCCTGCTTGTGCGCCACGGGGTCGACCGCGCGACCTTGTCGCTGACCACCGAGTGGCAGGTGGTGGCCTGGCAGCCCATGGCCCTGGCGCTGGCGCCGGTGCGCGAACTCGAGCGCTACGTGCTGCTGTGGGGTGGCGCCACCGTGCTGCTGGTCGGCCTGGGCGGTTTCTGGCTGTCGAGCCGGCTCGCGCGGCCGTTCAACCAGATGATCGACGTGGTGGCCGAGCGCCTGGGCCCGCAGTCGGACGCCGCGCCGGGCACGGTGCTGCGCGTCATCGCCGAGCAGATGCGCCGGCTGCCCGCGCAGGGCAGCGGCGGCTCGCGCAGCGAGCAGACCCTGACCCAGGTGCTGCACGACGCCAGCCGTCTGCAGGCCGTGCTGCAGCACCTGCCCTCACCCATGTACCTGGTGGACATGGACTTTCGCGTGCTGTTCTGGAACGACGCCGCCGAGCGCATGTTCGGCTGGAGCGCCGCCGAGGCCGAGGGCCGCCACGTGGACGAGATCTTCCGCGACAAGGACCCGGACAACAGCGCGCGCCGCGCCATCCGCCCCGCGATGCTCGCGGAGCAGGGGCCCTGGTCCTTCGAGACCCACCTGCTGCGACGCGACGGCAGCGACATCTGGGGCGAGTGGCGGCTCACCAAGGTCTTTGGTGCCGACGGCGAGGCCATCGGCCTGCTGGCCCAGGTGCGCGACCTCACCGTGGAGCGCCTGAGCGAGATGCGCCTGCGCGAACAGGGCGAGGTGCTGTCCGCGCTGATCAACTCCGCCAGCGACGCCGTCATCAGCGTGGACCTGCATGGGCGCATCAGCCTGTTCAACCCCGCGGCCGCGCGCATCTTCGGCCGCGAGGCCGAGGCCATGATCGGCCAGCCGCTGGACAGCCTGCTGCCGCCCGAGCACCGCGGCGAGCACCTGGCGCTGATGCAGCGCTTCTCCAAGTCGACCACCAGCACCCGGCCCATGGGCTTCGGCCGCGTCAAGGGGGTGCGCGCCGACGGCGCCGAGCTGGAGCTGGAGGCTTCCATCTCGCACATCACCGTGCGCGGGCAGAAGCTGCTCACCGCCATCCTGCGCGACGTGACGGAGCGCGTGCGCGCCGAGCAGGCATTGGCGCGCTACCAGCTCGAGCTCTCCGAACTCACCCAGCGCCTGCTGACGCAGGAGCAGACCACCACGCGCGAACTCGCGCAGACGCTGCACGACCAGCTCGGCCAGACGCTGGGCGCGATCCGCCTGTCCTTCGATTCGCTGTCGCAGATGAGCCGCGAGCTGCTGCCGCCGCGCGCGCAGGAGCGCTCGGCCACCGTGGGCCGCCAGATCGACCACGCCATCGCCGAGGTGCGCCAGGCCCTGGTGCGGCTGCGCCCGCCCATGCTGGAGGACCTGGGACTGACAGCCGCGCTGGACAACGAGATCCGCCAGCGCGCGGCCGAGGCCGAGCCGGTGACGCTGCACCTGCAGACCGTGGGCGAGGTGATCACCCAGCGCTGGCCCGACGACGTGGAATACGCCGCCTTCATGGTGGCGCGCGAATCCGTGGCCAACGCGCTCAAGCACGCCGCGGCCAGTCGCGTGGTGGTGCGCATCGAGGGCGATGCGACCCACCTGCGGCTGGACATCGTCGACGACGGCACGGGACTTGCCGAGGAGATGGCCTTCGGCCGGCCCGGGCACCTGGGCATGGTCGGCATGCGCGAGCGCGCGCTGGCCATCGGGGCGCGGCTCAGCGCGCGCGCGCGCAGCGGGCGCGGCACACGCGTGACGCTGATCTGGACGGCCCGCCCCGACAGCGTCTTCGGCGAGCTGGAGGTCCTGAACGACCCCGAGAACTGATACACACGACAGAGAGGAGCCCCATGAGCGACATCTACCTGGTTGACGACCACGCCATGCTGCGTGACGGCCTGAAGGCCGTGCTGGAGGACGCCGGCCACCGCGTGGTCGGCGAATCCGCCGACCCCACGGCGGCCCTGGCCGAGATCGTGCGGCTCTCGCCTTCGGTGGTGCTGCTGGACCTGCACCTGGGCCTGCGCTCGGGCTTCGAACTGCTGGAGCAGCTCGTGCAACGCAAGTCACCCGCGCGGGTGATCATGCTCACCATGTCGGCCCAGCCGCGGCACGTGGCCGAGGCCATGCGCCTGGGTGCCTTCGGCTATGTGCTCAAGGGCTCGCCCGCGCGCGAGGTGCTGGAAGCCGTTGAGGCCGTGGCCGCCGGCCGCAAGCACCTGGGCGGGCCGGTGGCCCAACTCGCGGTGGAAGGCCTCACGCAGACCGAGGACAACGACCCCCTGGCCTCGCTGTCGGTGCGCGAGCGCCAGGTGATCCAGCTCGTGGTGCAGGGGCACACCAGCGCGGCCATCGGAGAGCAGCTGCACCTGTCGCCCAAGACGGTGGAGAGCTACCGCAGCCGGCTCATGGCCAAGCTCGGCGTGAGCGACCTGCCGGCGTTGGTGCGGCTGGCGATCCGTGAAGGCTTGATCAGCGCGGACGATCTCTGACACGCGCAGGGGGGCATACCCCCTGCCGGCGCATCCAGATTTCCCCGCAGCGCCGCCGCGCCGCGGCGCGCACCATCGGTCGCCATGAACCTGGAGATCGACATGCGCAACCCGACCTTGCCCCCGCCGCAGGACGACGCTCTGGTGGTGCTCGCGGTGTGCCCGCGCGGCCAGATCCTGGAGGACGTGCGCGCCGAGGTGGCGTCCTGGCCCGTGGCGGCCCGCGTGCGCTGGACGGCCGACCCGATCGACGCGCTGCGCATTGCCTTGCTGCATCCGTCCGTGCTGGTGGTCGTCGACGCCCGGCTCGATCGAGCGGGCGGCCGTGCCTTGGTGAGCCAGTTGGCGCGCTGGCGCGCCGATCTCGAGGTCTTTGCCTTCGACGACCCACCCGTCGAGGGCCCGCGCGCCCAGCCCAGCCTGTGGCACTGGTCGGAACTGCCGCGCGTGCTGCGCTGGTGGGTCCGGCGCCACCTGGTGCAACTGCCGCGCGCCCCGCTGTTCGACAGCCGCCCGCCCGCCGAGACCGAACCCCTGCCGCGCGCCGCCTGAGGCTGCGTGGCGCCCCGGTGGCCTCCCGGCCGTCGGAATCAGGCTTTCCTGACACAAGCTTGTCGTTTTCCAGCCGAAAGTCCTGAAATCCCTTGGAGGCCCCCATGCGCAACAACGGACCCGTCACCCAGCGCGAGCACCCCATGCAGGACGGCCAGACCCTGGTTTCCACCACCGACCTCAAGAGCCGCATCGTCTATTGCAACCCCTCGTTCGTCGAGGTCAGCGGCTACGAGCGCGAGGAACTGATCGGCCAGCCGCACAACATGATTCGCCACCCGGACATGCCGCAGGAAGCCTTCCGCGACATGTGGGCCACCATCCAGGGCGGCCACCCCTGGTCGGGCCTGGTGAAGAACCGGCGCAAGAACGGTGACCACTACTGGGTGCTGGCCAACGTGACGCCGGTGATCGACGGCGGACGCACCACGGGCTTCATGTCGGTGCGCACCAAGCCCACGCGCGAGCAGGTGCAGGCGGCCGAGGCGCTGTACGCCCGCATGCGCGAGGAGGCCGCGGCCGGGCGCGCGCTGCACGTGCTGTCCGCCGGCGAGTTGCAGCACCGCTCGCCGCTGGCGCGCCTGGGCCGAGCGGCGCGCTGGGCGTTCGGGCAGCGCACCGTGCTCTCGCTGCTGGCCATGGGCGCGGCCGGCGCGCTGCTGGGCGCCTATGTGCCCAGCCACGCCGGGGCCATCGGCATCACCAGCGTGGCCGCGCTGCTGGCGGGGGCCTGGCTGCAGCGCCGGGGCGACCAGCCGCTGGGCCGCATCCTGCAATCGGCCAACCGGCTCGCCGCCGGCGACCTGGCCACGCGCCGCGCCGACCGCGCGGGCGGCCTGATCGGGCGCATCCACCGTGGCCTGTCCCAGCTCAACGTGAACCTCCAGGCCGTGGTGAGCGACGTGCGCACACAGGTCGAGGGCATGCACCACGCCACCCGCGAGATCAGCGCGGGCAGCGCCGACCTGAGTTCGCGCACCGAGGCGCAGGCCGGCAACCTGCAGCAGACGGCGGCCTCGCTCGAGCAGATGACGGCCACCATCAAGGCCAACGCCGATTCCGCCGGTCGCGCGGCCGAGCTGGCGCGCGAGGCGCGCGGCCAGGCCGAACGCGGCGGCGAAGCCATCGAGGCGGTGGCGCGGCGCATGGCCGACATCCAGTCCGCCAGCGAGCGCATCACCGAGATCGTGGGCGTGATCGACGGCATTTCCTTCCAGACCAACCTGCTGGCGCTCAACGCGGCGGTGGAGGCCGCGCGTGCCGGCGAGCATGGTCGCGGGTTTGCCGTGGTGGCGGGCGAGGTGCGCTCGCTCGCGGCCCGCGCGCGCGAATCGGCGAAAGAGATCAAGTCGCTGATCCAGGCCGCTCAGCAGCAGGTGCAGGCCGGCGCGCAACTGGTGGGTGAGACGCGCGTGACCGTGCAGGACAGCGCCGGCAGCATCGGCCGCGTGAGCGCGCTGGTGGCCGAGATCAGCGCCGCCTCCCACGAACAATCCCAGGGCGTGATCCAGGTGAATGCGGCCGTGGCCCAGCTGGACAGCCTGACGCAGCAGAATGCGGCCATGGTCGAACAACTGTCCGCTTCCGCCGCTTCGCTGGCGGCGCAGGCCGCCACCGTCACCGAGACCGTGCGCGTCTTCAAGCTCTGAGCCCCCATGCAGATCTGGCGCGTCGACTCCCGTTCCTGGCTGTGGGTGACCGCCACGCTGTTGTGCGGTGGCCTGCTGACGGTCGTGGCCGTCGAGCACCGTGAGCAGGCCAACGAAGCCTATGTGCAGGCCCGGTTCGAGCTGCAGTCGCGCGAGTTGGCCGACGACATCGCCCACCGCTTCGAGATCGTCGAACACGGCCTGCGCGCGGCGCGCGGCGTGGCCCAGCAGGCCGGCGAGTACGGGCTCAGCGCGGCGGACTTTCGCGCCTACATGCAATCGCGGGACCTCGAGCGCGAGTACCCCGGTGTGCGCGGTTTCGGCTTCATGCGCCGCGTGCCGGCTGGCGGCGAAGCGGCCTACCGGCCATTGCGCCAGCGACTGGGCGTGGCGGACGCGCCGATCCACAGCCGCCAGCCGAACGCGGGCGAACGCATCGTGGTCGAGCTGGTGGAGCCGCTGGAGCGCAACCACCAGGCCGTGGGCCTGGATATCGCGCCCGAGCCAGGCCGCCGCGCCATGGCCACCGAGGCGGTGCGGCGCAACCGGCCCCTGATGACGCGCCCGACCGCGCTGGTGCAGGCTCCCGGGGCGCCCGCCTTCGTCGTGATGCTGCCGGTGTTTCGCCGTGGCATGCCCCTGGACACCCCGCAGGCCCGCGACGCGGCGGCCTATGGCTGGGTCTATTCGCCGCTCGTGTTCGCCGAGGTGATCGAAAGCCTGGCCTTGCAGGAGAAGCACGTCGCGCTCACGCTCACCGATATCACCGAGCCCGAACTGGCCGAACCGTTCTTCAGCACGGTGGCGCTGGGGGAGGCGCCGCAGGCCGGCGCCCCGGCGCAGGCGCTTCTGCGGGTGCCCTTCGGCCGCTCCTGGGCCATCCACACGGAGGCCCGGCCCTCGTTCGCCGCCCAGTTCAATCTGCCGCGCCCGGCCCTGGTGGCCTGGGTCGGGGCGCTGGGCACCCTGCTGGTCGCCGCGCTGCAGTGGCTCTGGCTGAACCTGCGCCGCCGCCACCGGCTGAGCGCCGAACTCAACGCCCACCTGGAAGAGCGGGTCGCCGAGCGCACGCGCTGGCTGGAGGACGCCGAGCGCTTCCAGCGCACGGTGCTGGACGCCGTGCCGTCCATGATCAGCTACTGGGACGCCGGCCAGATCAACCGGGTGGCCAACCGCGCCAACCTGCGCTGGCATCGGCCCCGTGGTGGCTCGCTGGCCGGCGCCAGCGTGCGCGAGGCCGTGGGAGAGGCGATCTACGAGCGCCTGAAGCCACGGATCGAGGCCGTGCTGGACGGCCGCCAGCAGGTGTTCGAGGTGTCCGTTGCCAACCCCGCCACGGGCGAGCCGCGCGAGCTGCGCCTGAACTACCTGCCGGACTCGCGCCACGGCGTGGTGCATGGCTGGTACGCCATCGTCGACGACGTGACCGAGCGCAACCGCAACCGCCGCGATCTGGAGACGGCGCTGGCGCTGCAAGCCACCGAGCGCTTGCGCCTGGAGAGCATCCTGTCCGGCACCAACGCCGGCACCTGGGAATGGAACGTCCAGACCCGCGAGGCGCGGTTCAACGAGCGCTGGGCCGAGATGCTGGGCCACGACTACGACGAGCTGCGGCCCACCAATGTGCGGGCCTGGGTGGACCACGTGCACCCGGAGGATCTGGCCCTGGCGCGCCAGCGCCTGCGGCGCCACATCGAGGGCGAGCTGTCGTTCTACGAGTGCGAGGTGCGCATGCGCCACGCCGATGGCCACTGGATCTGGGTGCTCGACCGCGGCCAGTTGCAGACGCGCACCGCCGACGGTGAACCGGAATGGATGTACGGCACCGCGCAGGACATCAGCGCGAGCAAGGCCATCGAGCAGAGCCTGCGCGAAGCCACGCGCGCGGCCGAGGCCGCCAGCCAGAGCAAGAGCGCCTTCCTGGCCAACATGAGCCATGAGATCCGCACCCCGCTCAATGCCGTGCTGGGCGTGGCCCACCTGCTGGCCGACACGCCGCTGGACGCCGGGCAGCGCCAGTTGCTCAACAGCGCGCAGACGGCGGGCCGTTCGCTGCTGGGCATCGTCAATGACGTGCTCGACCTGGCCAAGATCGAGGCCGGCGAGATGCGCCTGGCCGACGACCCCTTCGCGCTGTGCGGTCTGTTGCGCGAGGTGGAGTCGGTGTATGCGCTGCCGGCGCGCGAGAAGGGCCTGACGCTCTCGCTGCGCGTGCCCGAGGACGTGCCACCCTACGTGAGGGGTGATGCCGCGCGGCTGCGCCAGGTGCTGGTCAACCTGGTGGGCAACGCGCTCAAGTTCACGCAGCAGGGCGGCGTCGTCATCAGCGCCGAGGTGCTGCCGGGCGAGGGCGACCCGCAGTTGCGCCTGAGCGTGCGCGACAGCGGCATCGGCATATCACCCGAGGTGCAGGCGCGGCTCTTCCAGCCCTTCACCCAGGCCGATGAAACCACCACGCGGCGCTTCGGCGGCACGGGCCTGGGCCTGTCCATCGTGCGCCGCCTGGTCGAACTCATGGGCGGTGAGGTGGGCCTGAACAGCGAACCCGGCCGGGGCAGCGAGTTCTGGCTGCGCGTGGCGCTGCACCCGGCGCAGGCCTCGGACCTGCCCTTGCCCGCGCCGGCACCGGCGTCCAGCGACTCCCATGGCCTGGCGGGCCTGGCCGTGCTGCTGGTGGACGACAGCGAGATCAACCTGGACATCGCGCGGCGCATGCTGGAGCGCCAGGGCGCGCGCGTGCAGACCTGCGGCGACGGCGAGCAGGCCCTGGGCTGGTTGCGCGCCTCGCCGGCCGCCTTCGACGTCGTGCTCATGGACGTGCAGATGCCGGTGATGGACGGGCTGGAGGCCACCGACCGCATCCGCCACGAGCTGCGCCTGGTGGACCTGCCGGTGATCGCGCTGACGGCCGGCGCGCTGGCGGACGAGCGCCGCCGCGCGCTGCAGGCGGGCTTCACCAACTTCCTGGCCAAGCCGATCGACCCCGAGGAACTGATCGAAGCGGTGCGCCGCGCCGCGTCGGCGCGCGGTGCGGCCACGGCGCCCGCGCCGCTTGCCGTGCTTGCCGCCGCGCCGCGGCCGGTCCCGCCGCCGCCTCCGCCAGGCGCGCTGCCGGCGGGCTGGCCGTCCATCGACGGCATCGACGTCAAGGCCGCGCGACGCCAGCTCGGCGGCGACCACGTGCTGTTCCAGCGCCTGCTTGCGCGTCTGCTGGCGGAACATGGCGATTGGGTGGCCTTGTCAGCCGATGCCACGGTTGGTTGGGACACAACGGCCCGCGTGGCCTGGCGCGCCCGCGCCCACCGCCTGCGCGGCAGCGCCGGTGTGCTGGGGGCGCAGGCCCTGGCCCGCGCAGCCACCGCGCTGGAGTCGGCGCTGGAGCCGGACGCCGACCCCGCGCCTGCCGGACCCGCGCTGGCCGCCGTCCGCACCGCCTTCGACGCCTTGCGGGCCGCCGCACCCGACGAAGGCGTCGCACGGCGTTCGCCAGTGGAGGTGGCGCCCGTCACCGAGGCCGAGGCCCGTGCGTCCGCTGCGCGCATCGAGCGCCTGGCCGAGCAATTGCAGGCGCAGGACCTGGACGGTGTCGAGACCTTCGAGGCCTGCCGCGCCGCGCTGGAGATCCGCCTGGGTGTCGAGCGCGTGCAAGCCTTGGCGACGGCCATCGACAACCTGGACTTCAGCGGCGCGCTGCTGCTGCTGCTGGACGAGGGCGTGCGCAACGGCAGCGCCGCCTGAGGGGGCGGTCGCCCAGTCCGGCCTGCGGGGTGGTGCAGGGCCCGAACCGGACGCGGCGCGGCACCAGACGGTCTGACGGACCTGTGACGGCCATGCGGGCGAAGGAACGGCCGCGGCGACTGCGGCGACCCAGGGCTCTTTCGCATGGGAACCGGTATGCGCCGTCTTCTTCGAGAACCTTCGGACAGCACGACACGAAAGGAGCGCCGCACGACGGAATGCGAGACCCGCATCCGGAAGCGCGAGGCTTCGGGCGCCATGGAGGCCTTGGTGGCAGAAGCCGGCCTGCGAATCGATGGACTTGGCGCCCTGGCCGACCTCGAGCCCTTGCTGCGGTGCCTGACACCGCCGGTTCTCGAAGCGCAGCCGGCGCTGCTTGAGCGGCTGGCCCAGGGGGTGGTGCAGGCATTCAAGACGGAGCCCCACAACCTGGCGCGGGCGATGGACCTTTGCTGCCGCGCGCTGGTGAAACATGTGCGGGACCTGCCGGAGTGGGCACCGCCCGCCCCCTGGATCGAAGAGGCCGACGCCGCGCTGGTGCTGTGGATCGAGCGGACCCCCGACCTGGCGCTGGACGTCGCCAGGGCATTGTTGGCGGGTGTCGCGGACGTGGGAAAGCTTGCGCAGGCGTTTCCTGCGGCGAACAAGGCCTACAACCAGGCCCTGGGTGAATGGCGGTCCCGCCAACTCAATCTTGGCGCCATGCCGGATGACGTCATCAACATCGTGGTGGGCCACCTGGACCCTGATCGAGACCCTCTTCAACGGCAGGTCGGACGGCTTGCCGTGGCGAGCGCCGAGTACCTGGCATACCGTGGTCTGGCGGGTGTGAACAAACGGCTGAGCACGCTCATGCGGTTTCATTTGCGCAAGTCCGGGGCGGCCCGGCTCGGTAGGGAATTCGAGCGCCTGGTTGCCCGGCGCGTCGAGGCGCGCGAGCAGATCCGCCCTCTGGCGGAGCACACGCGCTTGGACGAGGTACTGGCTTGGCAGTTGTCCGTCTGGGGTCCGTCGATCTGGAACCAGCTGGCCCCTTATCTGCCACTCGTCCTGTCCAATCCGCCCCTGCGCGAGTGGGTATCGGTCAAGCTGCTCGCGGCTCAAAGCCGTGATGCCGTGCTGAGTGCATTCGAGTCCATGCTGGCCTCGGTCGAGTCTGACCTGGAGCGTTATGGGGTTTGCCGTGACCTGACCGAGAGGATGGCGCTGGAGGCAGCGCCTCGTTATCTGCTGGGGTTGGCCTACCAGTACTGGGTGGCGCCCGACGATTGGGCTTTCAAGCGATTGCTTGATGCCCTGATGGGGGCGCTTCCCCACATGGCCACCTCCCACCAGAAGAATTTGTTGCTGGAACTGGCGGCCCTTGTGCGGGGGGACGGTGAGCGCACGCGCCGGATCGACGACTTGCTTGAGACCCGTCCTTCCCTGGCGCGACATTCGCTGCTCAAGCCCTGTCTGTGTCTGGTGCGAGGCACCACGACCGGCATGAGCCCGGAGGACGTGAGCGAGGCGCTGAAGGAGATGATTTTTGGGATGCTGGACGAGGCAATGCCCTTGGCCTTGGCCTTGGCCATCAAACATGCCGCGCATGTGCCAGGCATGGAGGCCCATGGGTCGATGCTGCGTGCGAGTCTGCTCAGTTTGTTGGCAGACAGGACCCGCAAGCCCATGGATGCGCCACGTCCGCACCGGTATGACGTGGTCCTGGCGTTGTTCAAGCCGGGGGCGATCCTGGATAGTCTGGAGGTCAGCAGGGGTGGTGCGCGCGAGCTCCTGAAGCGACTGCTGACGCCGACGACGCACCGGAATCTGCCCTTGTGGCAAGCCTGGGCCACCTGGCCAGGGGTTGGTGAAGACGAGCGGCGCGAGTGGGTGAAAGCCGCGATGGCGGACACCGTAGACGACACGCTGCGGGACGCCTTGCAGAAGTTGCTGCCGCCAGCCGAACCCGAGAACCCGGGTCATTGAGAAGGCCCGCGCTCAGCCGGTCTCGCACGGCTCCCTGCGCCGAGTTCGTGGCCGTGCCGATGTGCTGGCCGACGATCAGCGCCGCGCCCCGAGGGCGGCGTTCAGTTCACCGGTTCGCCGGCCGGGGCGGCGCCGATGCCCTGGGCGATCGCCTGCAGTGCCTCGGCCTCGGTGCGGTAGAGGTGCAGGCGCTCGCTCTCGGGCAAATGCCCGGCGGTGCGCAGCACGCGCTCCACCGGCAGCTTCACGCCCACCAGGTGCAGGTGCACGCGGCGGTCGTCGAGTTGCTCGCGCAGGCGGCCGAAGGCCTCGGCGCCGGTGGCGTCGATCCAGTTGATGGGGTGGGCGACCAGCATGACGTGCGCGGTGCCGGGGTGGTCCTGCAGGTGGTCGGCCACGGCGCGTTCCAGGCCGTTCGCGGTGGCGAAGTCCAGCGCCGCGTCCATGCGCAGCGCGTACAGGCGCGGCGCCAGCGGCGGCAGTTGCCACAGGTGGCGGTCGCGCAGGCTGCCGTCCGGGTGCAGGCCCACTTCGATGATGCGCGGGTGCAGGCGCAGGTAGAGAAAGAGCGTGAGCGCCATCACCACGCCCGCGAGCACGCCCCAGTACAGGCGCGGCGCGGCCAGCAGGGTGATGGCGAAGGTGGCGGCGGCGATCAGCGCCTCCACGCGCGAGACGCGCCACAGGTGCACGAAGGCGCGCGGCTTGATGAGGCCCCAGACCGGCAGCACCACGATGGCCGCCAGCACCGCCAGCGGCACGTGGTGCAGCAGGGGCATGGCCAGCAGCAGCGCCAGCAGCACCACCGCCACCGAGAACACCGTGGCCCAGGCGGTCTTCGCGCCCGCGTACAGGTTGAGCGCCGAGCGCGAGAACGAGGAACTGGTGGGCATGGCGCCCGTGAAGCCCGAGGCGAGCTTGGCCAGGCCCTGGCCGATGAGGTCCTGGTCCTGGTCCCAGCGCGCGCCGCGCTGGCCGCTGTCCACCTTGGCGCTGCTGGCCGTTTCCAGGAAGCTCACCAGCGTGATCATCAGCGTGGGCAGCACGAGCGAACCCAGCGTTTCCCAGCCCGGCCAGCCGGGCACGAAGAACGCGGGCAGGCCTTGCGGCAGCGTGCCGATGACCGGGCCGCCGGCCGATTCGAAGCCGAGCAGGCGGCTCAGGCCCGCGCTGACGAGCACCAGCACCAGCACCGAAGGAAAGCCCGGCTTGAGCCGGCGGGCGCCGACCAGCAGCGCCAGCGCGCCGATGCCGAACGCGAAGGCTTGCCAGTGCCAGTCCTGGCCCGAGAGCAACGCAGCCATGCTGCCGAAGCCGGTGAGCGCGGGCAGTTGCGAGGCGATGATCAGCACCGCCGCGGCTTGGGTGAAGGCCATGAGCACGGGTGAGTTGACGAGGTTGAGCAGCCAGCCGTAGCGCACCGCGCCCAGCAGCACCTGCAACGCGCCCGACAGCAGCGCCAGCCACACCGCGAGCTGCACCCACTCGGCGCTGCCCGGTGTGGCCAGTGGCGTGAGGGACGCACTCACCAGCAGGCAGGTGAGCGCCGTGGGCCCCACCGACAGGCGCGGCGAAGCGGAGAACAGCACGGCGATGAGCGCGGGCAGCAGCGCGGCGTAGATGCCCGTGACCAGGGGCATGCCGGCGAGCGCGGCGTAGGCCACGCCCTGGGGGATGACCATGAGGCCCACGGTGAGGCCGGCGAGGGCCTCGTTGCGCAGCAGGGCCGCGTCCGGGCGTGGCCAGCGCAGGAAGGGGAACAGGCGTTGCCAGCGGGTCATGGGGGCGATCGTAGCGGGCGCGTCGGCGCGCCCGCCAGGCTCAGCGCTGCGGCATGTCCTTGTAGGAATAGCCCAGGCTCACCGTCGCGTCCTCGGGGATGGCGGGCATGCTGGCGTTCCAGGCCTCCCAGCGCTCGCGCATCGCCGCCAGGCGCTCGGGCTCGCGTGGCGCCAGGTTGGCGCGCTCGCGCGCGTCGCGGGCGATGTTGAAGAGGTAGTCGTGGCCGTCCACGCGCAGGTACTTCCAGTCGCCCTCGCGCAGCGCGCGCTGGCCGCGGTGGTTCATGCGCCAGTGCATGGGGCGCTCGATGCGCTGGCTCGCATCGCGCCACACGGGCAGCAGCGAGACGCCGTCGGGCGCGTGCGTGTCGGCCGGCGCCACGCCGGCCGCATCGAGCAGGGTGCGCGAGAAGTCCATGCTCATGCCGTGCTGCGCGGTGCTGCCGCCGGCCGGCACCTGCGCGGGCCAGTGCACGATCCAGGGCACGCGGATGCCGCCCTCGGTGAGGTCCATCTTGCCGCCCACCAGGGGCCAGTTGTCGGAGAAGCGCTCGCCGCCGTTGTCGCTGGTGAAGACGACGATGGTGTTGTCGGCCAGGCCATGGCGCTTGAGCGCGTCCATGATCCAGCCGATGCCTTCGTCCATGTGGTGGATCATGCGGCGGTAGCTCTCCACGTTGCCGCCGTGCAGGTGGAACAGGTTCTTCGCCACGTCCGGCGCCACGTGGGCGTCGTCGCGCGTTTCCCAGGGCCAGTGCGGCGCGGTGTAGTGCAGGCTCAGCATGAAGGGCGTGCCGGCCTTGGCACCCTCGGCCATGCGGTCCACGTAGTCCACGGCGCGGCGGCTCAGCAGGTCGGTGAGGTAGCCCTCCTCGGCCTTTTCCTCTTCGCCGAACCAGAGGTCGTGGTCGCCGGTGCTGGCGCAGTGGGTGAAGTAGTCCACGCCGCCGGCCATGGGACCGAAGAACTCTTCGTAGCCCGAGCGCAGCGGCCCGAAGGCCGGCGGGTAGCCCAGGTGCCATTTGCCGATGAGCGCGGTGCGGTAGCCGCGGGCCCGCAGCAGCGAGGGCAGGGTGGGGTGCTCGGGCGGCAGGCCCAGGGTCTGGCTCTTGCGCGCCTTGCTGTTGATGGGCTCCTCGGCCGCGCCGCGCAGGCGGTACTGGTAGCGCATGGTCATCAGCGCGAAGCGCGTGGGCGAACACACGGGCGAATTGGAATAGCCCTCGGTGAACTTCAGACCACCGGCGGCCAGCGCGTCGATGTTCGGGGAGACGGGGCCGAAGCCGGCCTCGCGGCCGCCGTAGCAGCCCAGGTCGGCGTAGCCGAGGTCGTCGCAGACGATGTAGAGGATGTTGGGGCGGTTCATGCCGGGATCATTCCACTTTCATGCCGGTGGCCTTGACGATGGCGCCGTAGCGCGCGTTCAGCTCGGCCAGGCGCTTGCTGGCCGCGGCGCCGCTGAGGCCTTCGTAGAACAGGTCCAGGCCGCTCAGGCGCGACTTCACGTCGGGGCGCTGCAGCGCGTCGGCGATGGCCTTGGCGATCTGCTGCACCAGCGCATCGGGCGTGGCGGCCGGCGCCATCACCACGTAGAGCACCTCCTGCTCCAGGCCCTTGAGGCCCAGCTCGCCCACGGTGGGGATCTCGGGCGCGAGCGCCGAGCGCTGGCGGCTGGTGACGGCCAGCGCGGTGATCTTGCCGGCCTTGACGTGCGGCAGCATGCCCGGCGTGGCCAGCGTGCCGCCGTCCACCTCGCCCGAGAGCACGGCCGTGACGGCCGGCGTGTTGCCGCGGTAGGGGATGTGGCTGAGCTTGTGCCGGGTGGCCTCGGCGAACACCTCCACCGCGAGGTGGCCCGGGCTGCCGCTGCCGGCCGAGCTGAAGTTGAAGGTCTTGGACTTGCTCTGGTCCACCAGTTGCTGCAAGGTCTTCAGGCCGGTGGAGGGGTTCACACCGATCAGCAGGCCCGATGAGGCCATGACGATCACCGGCTTGAGGTCCGCCTGCTTGAAGCCCTGGTTGGGGTAGAGGTGCGGGTTGATGGTGAAGGTGGTGTCGATGCCGAACAGCAGGGTGTTGCCGTCGCCCGCGGCCTTGGCGGCGTCGGCCGCGCCGATGTTGCCGGCCGCGCCGGGCTTGTTGTCCACCACGAAGCTCTGCTTGAACTGCTCCTGCAGCACCTGCGAGACCGAGCGCGCGAGGATGTCCGAGGGGCCGCCAGCGGGGAAGTTGTTCACGAAGCGCACGGTCTGTGTGGGCCAGGTGCCCTGCGCGTGCAGGGCGGGGGTGGCGAAGGCGGCGGCGAGGGCCAGGCCCAGGAAGGCGCGTCGTGCGGTCATGAAGAACAACTCCTTGGATGCAGAGAAAGAGGGCTCAGTCGAGCTGGATGCCGGTGGCCTTGATCGGGGCCTCCCAGCGCTTGAGGTCGGCCGCCTGCGCGGCGGCCAGTTCGGCGGGCGAGGAGCCCACGGGCTCGTAGCCCAGGCCGAGCAGGCGCTCGCGCAGGGCGGGCGCCTTCACCGCGGCGGCCACGGCCTTGGAGAGGCGGTCGCGCGCGGCGGGGTTCATGTTCGCGGGGCCGTACATGGCGAACCAGGCGGTGGCCACCATGTCGATGCCGCTTTCCTTGAGCGTGGGCACCTCGGGCACCTGCGGGTCGCGCTGCGCGCCCGTCACGGCCAGGATGCGCACCTTGTTCGTGCGGTGCAGCTCGGCGGTCTCGGAGACGACGTCGAACTTGTAGTCGATGTGCCCGCCCAGCAGCGCGGTGTTGGCCGGGCCGCCGCCCTGGAAGGGCACGTGGTTCAGCTTGGCACCGACCTGCTGCTCGAACAGCACGCCCATGAAGTGCGGCAGCGTGCCCAGGCCCGGCGTGCCGTACGAGGCCACGCCCGGCTGCGCCTTGGCGGCCTGCACCATCTCGCCCACGGTCCTGGCCTTGCTGGCGGGGCCGGCCACCACGCCGAACTGGAAGTTGGCGATCAGCGAGACCGGGCTGAAGTCCTTCACCGCGTCGTAGTCGAGCTTCTTGTAGACGTGCGGGAACAGCACCATGGGACCGCTGGGCAGCACGATCACGGTCTGGCCGTCGGGCTCGGCGCGCTTGACCTGGTTGAGGGCGATGCGCCCGCCCGCGCCGGGTTTGTTCTCCACCACGATGGGCGCGTACTGCTCGCGCAGGTTCTCGCCGATCAGGCGCGCCAGGGTGTCGGCCGAGCCACCGGGCGGAAAGCCCACCACGATCTTCAGCGGGGTCTTGTCCTGCGCCATGGCGAGGCCGCCCAGGGTGAGGGCGGCGAGCAGGCTGGCGTGGAGCAGTCGGCGGGTGAGGGGCATGGTGTGTCTCCGGGTGGTGTTGTCGTCTGGCGCGCGGGTGGGCCCGCTTGGAGCCGGCCATGCTAGGCATTCACAATGGATTGCAGAAATCAACCGTTCTACGGGATTACCCTAGGGCCGTCATGACACACCCCCCGGACCGCCTGCTGCAGCCCGAGCGCCAGGCCGAATTCCTGCTTTACCGCCTGTACCGCATCCACATCACGGCCGGACGGAAGGTGGTGCAGATGTGCGAGGCGCGGCACGGCATGACGCGGCGCGAATGGCGCGTGTTGTCCTTCCTGGCGGAGAACGAGGGGGTGCTGTCGTCCGAGCTGGCCGAGCGAGCGATGCTCGACCGCGCGCGCACCTCGCGCACGCTCACCTCGCTGGCGGGCAAGCGCCTGATCGAGCGCCGGCCCAAGCCGCACGACCGCCGCGAGGTGCAGGTCTTCCTGAGCGAGGACGGGCGGCGGGTGCACGACGACATCTTTCCCCGCATCGCCGCGATCAACCAGGCACTGGTGGCCGAGCTCACGCCCGACGAACGCCGGGCGCTGGACCGGATCGTGGACGCGGTGCAATCCTCGGCGGACCGGCTGCTCGGCGATGACCCGCCGCTGGCCCGCGACAACCCCGACGACGAACCCTGAACACCGAGCCACGCATGCCCATTCAATACGCGCGATTCCTCGTCGGCCATGAGCGCACGCTGGCGGCCAACCGGCAGGTGGGCCTGCTGCTGGCCTTCGTGGCAGGCGCCATCAACGCCGGCGGCTTTCTCGCCGTGCGGCAGTACACCTCGCATGTGACGGGACTGGTCTCCTCGGTGGCCGATCACCTGGTGCTGGGCGAGGGTGAGCTGGTGGTGTCGGCGCTGGCGGCGGTGCTGGCCTTCCTGCTGGGCGCCATGTGCTGCGCGGTGATGGTCAACTTCGCGCGGCGGCGTCAACTGGCCAGCGAGTACGCGCTGCCGCTGCTGCTGGAAGCCCTGCTGATCCTGTGCTTCGGCCTGATGGGCGCCTGGCTCGCGCGCTTCGAGGGCCTGCTGATCCCGGCCACGGTGGTGCTGCTGTGTTTCATCATGGGCCTGCAGAACGCGGTGGTGACCAAGCTCTCGAACGCGGTCATCCGCACCACGCACATGACCGGCGTGGTGACCGACCTGGGCATCGAGCTGGGCAAGCTGCTGTACTGGAACCGGGTGAAGGGAGGCTTGCCCGTGGTGCGAGCCGACCGCGACCGCATGCGCGTGCTGGCTGGCCTGCTGGCCGCTTTCGTGGGCGGCGGCGTGGTGGGCGCCTACGGCTTCAAGCGCCTGGGCTACGGCTTCACGGTGCCGCTGGCGGTGCTGCTCACGGTGGTGGCGCTGGTGCCGGTGTGGGACGACTGGCGCGATCGCGGGCGCCTGCCCCATACCTGAGGCGCAGCGGATCAGGGCCGCGGCGTGTGCCGCAGCATCAGCGCCACCAGCGTGATCACGGTGAGGGGCAACACGAAGCTGAGCATGGCGATGGAGTAGGCGCCCAGGGCGGCGTGGTCCTGCGCGGCGAGGATGAGGTAGGTCACGTAGGCCAGGTAGTAGCCCACGAACACCGTGCCCTCCCAGCGCGCGATCTCCCGGCCGGTCATGAACACCGGGAGGCAGGCCAGCGAGACGGCCAGCATCACCCACAGGTCGAAGGCCATCACGGCCGGTGGCACCTGCAAGCCCGCACCGCCGGCCACCAGGCCCGAGATCCCCAGGCAGCCCAGGATGTTGAAGGTGTTGCTGCCCACCACGTTGCCCACCGCCAGGTCGCGCTCGCCCTTGAGCGCGGCCGCCAGCGAGGTGGCGACCTCGGGCATGGACGTGCCCAGGGCGACCACCGTCAGACCGATCACGACCTCGGACAGGCCCAGGTACTGCGCAAACACGACCGCCGCGCGCACCAGGCCTTCGGCGCCCATCACCAGCAGCACCAGGCCCGCGACGATGAGCGCGATCTGCGCCGGCAGCTTCGCGTCCCAGGCGCCGGGCGCGGCCGCCTGTATCTCGGCCTCATAGTCGCCTTGGGCGTCGCGGCTCTCGCGGCGCGATTGCCACACCAGGAACACCGTGTAAGCCACCATCGCCGCGGTGAGCATGGCCGCCTCGTACCAGCGCACCTGCCCGTCAACGGCGAACACCACGAGCAGCAGGCCCGCGCCGATCATGATGGGCACCTCCTGGCGTATGAGCTGCAGATGCACCACCAGGGGCGTGATGAGCGCGGAGATGCCCAGGATCAGCAGCACGTTTAGGACGTTGCTGCCCACCACATTGCCGATGGCGATGTCGGTCTGACCGGCGGCCACCGCACCGATCGACACCGCGAGCTCGGGGGAACTGGTGCCGAAGGCCACGATGGTCAGGCCCACCACCAGCGGCGATATCCCGGCGGACAGCGCCAGCCGGGACGCGCCGCGCACCAGCAGGTTGGCGCCGAGGATGAGGCCAGCCAGGCCGCCGATGAAGTAGAGCAGGGTCATGGTGATCCGGGGCTGCGTGGGGGACGGTGCCCGATCGTGCCACGATGGGGTGCCGGGCCCAAGGCCCTCGCGCCGCGGGGCTCAGCGCGTGCAGGCCACCCGGCGCCACAGCATGGCCGGGTCGGGGGCGCGTTCGCCGCGCCAGGCAATGACCTGGTCCGGCCGCACCAGGAGCAGCGCCTCGCCCAGGGCCTCGCGCACCTCGGGTTCGTCGCCCAGGCGCAGCGTCACGCTCAAGCCGGCAGCCGCACCCGCGTCGGCCAGCGCCTGTGCGGCGTCGCGCATGGCCTGCGGCGCCAGCACGGTCCATTCGAAACCCAGTTCGTCGAACAGCGAGCGCTCGCCGCCGAGCCAGGCGTGCGGCAGGCGGCCGCCGGGGTTGTTCGAGGCCTCGTAGTGGTTGGCCGCGTCGGGCGGCACGCGCGCGGGGTCGCTCACGACGATGGGCGAGCCGTCGTAGCGCTCGCCAAACGTCACGCCCGGGATGTTGAACTCGCGCCGCACGTGTTCGTTGAGCACCCCGCTGGCCTGTTCGCGCAGCGCCTCACCTTCGGTGCCTTCGGCTTCCAGCGCCGCGGTGGTCTGGAAGAGACCGATGGAATCGGCGAAGCCGCGCGCGTAGTTCGTGTTGCGCAGGCCGATGGGTCGGCGCTCGGTCTCGTAGCTGTCGAGCAGCGACGGGGCCGACAGCCCCTTGAGCACCGACGCCAGCTTCCACCCCAGGTTCACCGCGTCGCCCACCGCGGTGTTGTAGCCCAGCCCGCCCGTGGGCGTGAACAGGTGCACCGCGTCGCCGGCCAGGAACACGCGGCCCTGCTGGTAGCGATCGGCCACCAGCGAGTGGCCCGCGATCCAGGTGCCGGTGGAGAGCACCTCGATGGGGATGTCCATGCCGCTGGCCTGCGCGAAGAGGCGCTTCGCGTCCTCATGTGTCCAGCCCGCCGGGTCCTCGTGCGCGTGCACGGCGGCGTGGAAGGCGAACTCGCCCTGGCCGTCCACCGAGGCCATGAAGACGCGCCGCTCGTGGTTCACGCTGACGTACATCCAGGCGATGTCGTGAGGCAGCCGCTCGTAGAACGTGGGGGCGCGCAGGTAGACCGCGAACATGCGGCCTCCCATGAATTCGCGCTGCACGCCGGTGGCGCCGCCATAGGCGATGCCCAGCGATTGCCGCACCACGCTGCGCGCGCCATCGGCGCCCACCAGGTAGCGCGCGCGCACCTTCACCGCCGGGCCCGCGCCATCGGCGGGCGCGACGCGCGCGTTCACGCCCTCGGCGTCCTGGTCGAAGTCCACCAACCTCCAGCCAAAAGCCACGGGCCGGCCGGTGCGCGCCTCGGCGTGCTGGCGCAGCACCGCCTCCACGAACTTCTGCGACACGCGGTGCGGCAGCTCGGCCGCGTTCCAGGCGCCGCGCAGGCCGCGCACGTGTTCGCTGGCCTGCGCGGCGGTGGGCAGGCGCAGCCGCGCCAGCTCGTGCGTGGCGAAGCGCGTGAAGTAGGCGATGTCGGTGGGGTGGTCGCCCGGCAGGCCCAGGGCGCGGATCTCGTCGGCGATGCCGATGCGGCGGAAGTGCTCCATGGTGCGCGCCTGCGTGGCATTGGCCTGCGGGTTGAAGGCCGTGGTGGCCTTCGGGTCCACCAGCAGGCAGCGGATGCCGCGCAGGCCCAGTTCGTTGGCCAGCATCAGGCCGCAGGGGCCGGCGCCCGCGATGAGAACGTCCACCTCCATCGTCGCGCCCTGGCGCTGCGCGTCTTGCAACTCCTTCACCGGTACTCCTTTGTTCGCTGTTGGCCGATCCGCGATTGGACCGCCGGAAATGCGTCGAAGCGCCGCGCGGGGGGGCGTGGAAAAGAGTTTTTCAGAGGGCCGGCGTGTATGGTGTCGCTTCGCACTGGAGGAATGAACCATGCAACTCATCGTCTCGGCCGGCCTGATCCTGGCCATCGTGCTGTGGGGTGTGATCTCGCCGGCCTCGCTGGCCTCGGTGTTCGACACTTTGCTGGCCTTCATCACGCGCGACTTCGGCTGGTTCTATCTGTGGGTGGTGCTGGGCCTGGTGATCCTGGCCCTCGTGCTGGCTTTCAGCCGCTACGGCGATCTCAAGCTGGGAGGCGAGGACGAAGAGCCCGAGTTCTCCCTCATGTCCTGGTTCGCGATGCTGTTCGCGGCCGGCATGGGCATCGGCCTGGTGTTCTGGGGCGTGGCCGAACCCGTCTCGCACTACGGTACGCCGCCGCCGGGCATCGCATCGCAGACGCCCGAGGCCGCCAACGCCGCCATGCGCTACAGCTTCTTCCATTGGGGCTTGCATCCCTGGGCCGTGTACAGCGTGGTGGCGCTAGCCATCGCCTTCTTTCAGTTCCGCAAGGGCGGTTCGGCGCTCGTCAGCACGGCGGTCGAATCGCTTCCGTGGGGTTTCGCCAAGCGACTGGGGCCGGTGGTCAACGTGCTGGCCGTCATCGCCACGGCCTTCGGCGTGGCGGCCTCGCTGGGCATGGGCGCCCTGCAGATCAACAGCGGCCTGGCCGCGGTGGCCGGCTTGCCGGTGAACCCGGCGTGGCAGGTGGGCATCATCGTGGTCACCACAGTGCTGTTCGTGGTGTCCTCCGTGTCGGGCGTCGGGCGTGGCATCAAGTGGCTGTCCAATGCCAACCTGATGCTGGCCGCGCTGCTGGCGCTCGGCATCTTCGTGCTCGGCCCCACGGTGGCCATCATCGACACCTTCACCACCACGCTGGGCAGCTACGTCAGCGAGTTCGTGCGCATGAGCCTGCGCACGACCCCGTTTCGCGACAGCGGCTGGGTGGGCGGATGGACCATCTTCTACTGGGCCTGGTGGGTGAGCTGGTCGCCATTCGTGGGACTGTTCATCGCGCGCGTGTCGCGCGGACGCAGCATCCGCGAATTTGTGCTGGGCACGGTGCTGGCGCCCACGCTGGCGGGTTTCCTGTGGTTCTCGGTGTTTGGCGGCACGGCGCTCACGCTGGAGGTGATGCGCGGCATCCCGCTGTCCGATGCGGTGAGCGCCGACGTCTCCACCGCGCTGTTCGCCATGTTCGACGCGTTACCGCTGGGCGCCGTGATGAGTGTGGTGGCCACGCTGCTGGTGGTGGTGTTCTTCATCACCTCGGGCGACTCGGCCACCTTGGTGCTGAGCATGATGAGCACCGGCGGCAACGAGAACCCGCCCGCGCGCGTGAAGGTCATCTGGGGCGCGCTGATCTCTGGCATCGCGATCTCGCTGCTGCTGGCGGGTGGCTTGAAGGCGGTGCAGACGGCCACCATCGTGTTCGCGGTGCCTTTCGCGCTGGTGATCGTGCTCATGGCGATCGCGCTGTGGCGTGGTGTGCGCGACGACTGGCACGAGGAGAACCGCCGCGAACGCGCGCTGCGCCGGCGCATGCGCGAGATGCTGAAATGACCCCCCGCCAGCGGGCCGGTGCGGCCGCTCGCGCGCCAGGCCATCAAGGCCCTGGGGGCGGCGTCAGACCAGCACGTCGCGGATCGAGGGGTCCTTGTCGAACTGCGACTTGGCGAAGGGGCACAGCGCCACGACCCGGGTCTTCGTCTCGCGTGCCCAGGCCACCAGGGCGTCCAGCAACTGCCGTCCCACGCCCTGGCCCTTGAGGCGCTCATCGACGTGGGTGTGGTCGATGATGATCAGCGTGGGGTTGGTGCGGCTGTACGTCATCTCGGCGATGCGTTCGCCGTTTTGCGGCACGTAGAAGGCGCCGGTGTTGCCGGTTTCCTGGTGTTCGATCGGATGGGTCATGTCGGTGGCGGCGGAGGGTCGATCCAATGGACCGGAACGCCTTGCCGCAGCGTGTTGTGCACCTCGGCCACCGCATCGGTTTCGCGCAGCAGCCGCGCGATGGCGTCCGGGGATGCTGGCGACTGTACCCGGGCCTGGTAGCGCACGTCGCGCGCCGCCAGCCCGATGCCGTCGAAGTCGGCCTCGGCGCGCACCTCCACGCTGTCCAGTGCCAGCCCCAGGCGCGCGGCTTCCCGGTACAGGTCGTTGCAGTAGCAGGTGGCCAGGGCGAGCATGAGGAACTCGCCGCCGTTGGTGGCCGAGCCGGCGCCGGAGGCCTTGGGCGCGACGGCCAGCGTGTGTTCAGCCTCTGCCGTGCGCAGGACGACCTGGTGCTGGCCGTGCCCGTTGGTGACGCAGGCCGAGATGCGCATGGATCAGGTCACCCCGTGCTCGCGGCTGGCCTGGCGCCCGCGCCGCGGGTGGCGCTTGCCGTTGAGCAACTGGCTGATCCAGCCGTGGCGCACGAAGAGCTCGTAGCTGCCCAGGCAGACCAGCGTGGTGGCGGCGATGTTGATGGCCATCTTGGTCAGCGCGGACAGCGGCTGCTCGAACAGCAGGGCGCCGAACAGGATGGTGAGCGGGTAGTGCAGCAGGTAGACCCAGTAGGCGCTGTCGGACAGGTAGCCCAGCACCGCGTGGCGCGAGGGCACCAGGCGCAGCGCCAGGCCGATGGCGGCGAAGCTCCAGAGCCAGCTGATGCAGTGGTAGGCATAGGCGGTCAGCAGCACCGGGCCCTGGCGCAGGTTCACCGCGGTGGCGATGAGGTAGCAGGCCAGGCCGGCCACGGCATAGCCCGCCCAGTGGCGCTGGAACTGCGCGAACAGCTCGGTCTGCCGACCGTGCAGCATCAGGCCGAAGGCGAAGAAGCAGCCGTGGTAGAGCCACTCGTTCCACTCGGGCAGGAAGTCGCCGGCGGGTGCGAGGATGCCGTTCGGGTAGGCCGCGCTGGCCGCCAGCAGCGGCAAGGCCAGCACAGCGGAGCCCCAGGGCTGGCGCGCCAGCCAGGCCAGCGCCGACTCCATCGGCGCGAACCAGGCGCGCGGCAGACGCCACAGCGCGGCCGTGGCCACGCAGAACCACAGCAGCATCCACAGGAACCACAGGTGGATGGTGTTGGGGCTGTCGAGGATGGGCAGGCGCGGCACCACGTCGGTGTCCAGTCCCCATTGATCGAGGACCATGCGGTTCATGAACAGCAGCGCCGCCGCGCCCGAGGCCAGCCACAGCAGGGGCCAGAACAGCACGAAGGGCAGGCCCAGGCGCATCAGGCGGTGGCGCAGCAGGCCCTCGGGGCCGCGCGAGCGCACCAGCAGCGCCGCGAAAAAGCCACCCAGGATGAAGAAGGCCGGCATGCGAAAGGCGTGGATGGAGGACACCATCACGTCGGCCACCAGGGTGCGCTGCTCGTCGCGCCAGGCGTTGGGCAGGCGCTGGATGGCATAGATGGCCTCGACGTGCAGCACGATGCCCAGCCACATGAGCAGCGCGCGCAGGTTGTCCAGCGCGTGCAGGCGTGTGCCGGTGTCGGCGGGCGGTGGGTGCTCGCTCATCGGTGTGACCGAACGTAACGGGGTGCAGACCTTAGCAGTACTTTGCCCATCGTGCTACCCCGGCGGGGGGGCACGCGCCCCTGGCGCGCACCCCGGGACCGCTTCAGTTCAATCCGCCGGCGTCCAGTTCAAGCGCCAGCGTGCTGCGCGCGCCGATATCGGCGCGGTGCCGCTCGAGCCAGGCCTGCGCGGCCTCGCGGCCCTGCTGGAACAGGCGTTCCAGGAAGGCGGCGTCGGTGCGCGTCTTGCTGCCCGCGCCCAGCGCCGCGAGCTCGGGTCCGCCGTCCACCCGGTGCAGCCGCAGCGCGGCGATGCGGCGGAACACCGGGCTGCGCAATCGCCGCGCGGCCCAGCCTTCGGCGGCCAGTACTTGCTTCAGCAACACGATGTTGCGCAGCTCCTTGAGCAGGCTGGCGTTGAAGGTGACCTCGTTGATGCGGTCGAGGATCTCGTTGGCGCGCACGGGCAGCTCCTCGCGCTGGGCGGGGTTGATCTGCACCAGCAGCAGGTCGTCGCCGGGGCTCTCCAGCACCAGCGGCAGCAGCGAGGGGTTGCCCGCGTAGCCGCCGTCCCAGTAGGCCTCGCCGTCGATCTCCACCGCCTGGAACAGCAGCGGCAGGCAGGCCGAGGCGAGGACCACCTCGGGCGAGAGTTCGTCCTGGCGGAAGATGCGCAGCTCGCCGGTCTTCACGCGCGTGGCGGCGATGAAGAGTTGCGTGCGGTGGCAGGCGCGCACGCGGTCGAAGTCGATGGTGTCGCGCAGGATGTCGCGCAGCGGGTTGAGGTTGAGCGGGTTGAGCTGGTAGGGCGAGGCCTGGGTGCTGAGCCACTGCGCGTAGGAGCGGATGGGCTCCAGCCAGGGGGCGGCCCAGGGGCTGTCGGGGTCGACCCAGGGCGCCCCGGGCGCGTGCGCCAGGCCGCCGAAGGGGTTGATCTCGCCCACCCGCGTCCAGAGCCGGCGCAGCGCGGCGCGCGCGCCTTCGCGCCCGCCTTCCATCAGGCCGCTGGCCAGCGCCACCGCGTTCATGGCCCCGGCGCTGGTGCCGCTGATGCCGGTGAGGCGCAGGGACCTTTCTTCCAGCAGGCGGTCCAGCACGCCCCAGGTGAAGGCGCCATGCGAGCCGCCGCCCTGCAGGGCGAGGCCGAGGGAAGTTTTCGCAAGATGGGAAACGGGCGTCGCCATACCCCATTGTTGCACTGCAGCATGAACCTGGGGTGAACGCGGGTCTCGGTGACAATGCCCGGCTCCATGACGAATGCCGAGCCCCGCGACGACCAAGAGAACCTGCCCCAAGGGGCGCTGGCGCGCGAGGCCATCGCGCTGGCCGCCTTCGACCATGTGGTCGCGCGCGCGCCGGGCTTTCGGGCGCGCGCCGGTCAGCGCGAGATGGCGGCCTTCATCGCCGAGACCTTGTCGGGCGTGAAGCTGGGCGACGACAGCGTCTCGGGCGAGGCGGGTGCGCCCGAGCGGGGCATCGCCGTGGTGCAGGCCGGCACGGGGGTGGGCAAGTCGGCGGCGTATGCGGCCACCGTGATCCCGCTGGCGCTGGCGCAGCAGCGGCGCGTGGTCATCAGCACCGCCACCGTGGCGCTGCAGGAACAGCTCATCAACAAGGACCTGCCGGCCCTGGCCGCGCTGATGCCGCAACCCTTCGCCTACGCGCTGGCCAAGGGCCGGGGGCGCTACGTCTGCCGGCTCAAGCTCGACCAGCTCGCCGAGGGCGGTGCGCAGGACGCGGACCTGTTCGGCGAGGAAAGCGCCAGCCCGGCCAGCGCCGCCGCGAAGGACGACTGGGCGCAGCGCGCGCGCCAGTACGCGCAATGGACCATCGCGCTCGACCAGGGCGACTGGAACGGCGACCGCGACCGCCTGGACGAACCGCCTGACGCCGCGCTGTGGGCGCCGGTGGCGGCCGAGCGCCACACCTGCACCGCGCGCCACTGCCCGGCCTACAACAGCTGCAGCTACTACCAGGCGCGCAACCGGCTCGCGCAGGCGCAGGTGATCGTGGTCAACCACGACCTGCTGCTCGCCACACTGGACCTGCACGCCCTGCCGGCCCCGTCCGACTGCTACCTCGTGCTCGACGAGGCGCACCACCTCCCCGGTGTGGCGCAGGGCCAGTTCACCTCGCAGATGGACCTGATGCGCCCCGGCTGGCTCGACCCCCTGCCCAAGGCCTTCGACGAGGTGGCCAAAGCCATCTCGCACCGACACAACCTGGACGTGGCCGAGTCCGCGCGCGCCGCCAAGGCCGCGCTGGGCGAGCTGGCGCGCCTGGGCATGGACCTGCTGGGCCCGGCCGTGCGCGAACTGCCCGCGGAGGCGCCGCCGCTGGTGCACCGCTTCGACGCCGGCCTGTTGCCCCCGGGCTGGGCCGAGCCCCTGGGCAGCCTGCAGGCGCACGCGCAGGGCCTGCTCAAGCTGGCCGAGGCCCTGGCCACGCAACTGCGCGCCAACGCGCGCGACAACCCCGGCGAGGCCGCGCGCAGCGCCGAGCACTACGCGCGCATCGGCCGCTTCGCGCCGCGCCTGCAAAGCCTGCACGAGACCGCGAGCCAGTGGTTGCTGGCGGCCGGCGAGGGCGCGCCGCCGCAGGCCAAGTGGCTGCAGGCGCGCGTGGAGCGTGGCCTGGTGGCCATGAGCGCGCACGCCTGCCCGCTGCAGCCCGGCAGCCTGCTGCACAGCCACCTGTGGCGCCAGGTGCGCGGCGCGGTGGTCACCTCGGCCTCGCTCGTCACCTGCGGCGGCTTCGATCACTTCCTGCATGAGGCCGGCCTGGCCTGGGACGCGGCCGTGGCCACGCGCGAGGTGCAGAGCCCCTTCGACCACGCGAAGCAGGGCCGCCTGGTGGTGGTGCAAACCCGCGCCGACCCCAAGGACGTGGACGGCTACACGCGCGAGATGCTGGAGCTGCTGCTGGGCGATCTGCGCGAGGTGAAGCGCGGCGCGCTGGTGCTGTTCACCTCGCGCGCGCAGATGCGATCGGCCCAGCAGTTGCTGGAGCGCGGCGAACACGCGCGCCTGCGCGAGCGCGTGCTGGTGCAGGGCGAGGCCTCGCGCACGGTGCTGCTCAAGCGGCACGCGCAGCGCGTGGGCGACGGGGAGGTCTCCATCCTGTTCGGTCTGCAGTCGTTCGGCGAGGGCCTGGACCTGCCGGGCGAACTCTGTGAATGGGTCTTCATCACCAAGCTGCCCTTCGCTTCGCCCAGCGACCCGGTGGGCCAGGCGCGCGCGGAATGGCTCAAGGCGCAGGGGCGCGACCCCTTCAGCGAACTCGTGGTGCCGGCCACGGGCGCGCGATTGCTGCAGTGGACCGGCCGCGCGCTGCGCACCGAAACCGACGAGGCCACCGTGGTCTGCTACGACGCGCGGCTGCTGCGCCAGGGTTATGGCCGGCGCATGCTGCAAGGGCTGCCGCCCTACCGGCTGCAGCGACGGCAGGCGGGGGTGACGGCGGACGTGTGACGTGTGAGGCATAGTGCACCCCCATGATCTACGCCGTCCTCAAACTCCTCCATGTGCTTGCCATCGTCTTCTGGGTCGGTGGCATGGCGTTCGCGCACTTGTGCCTGCGGCCTTCCGTGACGATGCTGGAGCCGCCCGAACGCCTGCGCCTGCTGCACGCCGTGATGAAGCGTTTCTTCAGAGGTGTGCTGGTGGCGGCGCTGCTGGCGCTGGCCACGGGCCTGTGGATGATCGGCCGCGTGGCGAAGGAGTCGGTGCAGGCCGGCCTGAACTTCGCGATGCCGCTGGACTGGACCGTCATGGCCACGCTGGGCATCGTGATGATCGCGATCTTCGGCCACATCCGCTTCGCGCTGTTCAAGCGGATGTCGCGCGCCGTGGCGGCCAGCGACTGGCCGGCCGCCGGTGCGGCGATGGCCTCGATCCGTCTGTGGGTGCTGGTTAACCTCGTCATCGGCGTGCTGGTCATCGCCATCGCGCTGCTGATGAGCTGATCGCGGCGACCGGTATCGAACACCGGTGCCGCTCGCCGGCCCGGGCGTTCAGCCGTCCTGCGCTGCCAGGCCCGGCGGCGGCAGGCGCTCGCCCCACAGGCGCCGCCACAGCCAGTCCAGGCCCTGCTCCACGTCGATGCGCATGCCGTCCAGCCGAGAGGGGCGCGGGCCGTTCGCGCGCTCGGCCTCGGTGCCCAGGTCGAAGCGGAAGGTGTAGCTGGGCTCCTGGCCCATGCGCAGGTCGGTCACGTACAGGCGGCCCTCGTCTT
>NZ_DATIGV010000176.1:0-10927 GCF_035481345.1 Hydrogenophaga sp.
GCTCGGTACCATCTCGGCCCATGACTTCTGCCGCCGCCGCTCTGGGCACGCTGCCCCCCGCCAATCCCGCCCCGCTCAAGCAAGACGCCGCCGTCATCGGCCTGGTCGGCCTGGCGCACGGCACGTCCCACTTCTCGCACATGCTGCTGGCGCCGCTGTTCCCGGTGTTCATCCGCGACTTCGGCCTGGGCTTCGCCGACGTGGGCCTGCTGATGACGGTGTTCTTCGTCATCTCGGGCATCGGCCAGGCGGCCTCCGGTTTTCTCGTCGACCGCGTGGGCGCGCGCCCGGTGCTGTTCGCGGCCATCACCTGCTTTCTGGCGGCGTCGCTGGTGGCCTCGCAGGCCACGGGCTACTGGGGCCTGATGGCGGTGGCCGTGCTCGCCGGCATCGGCAACGCGCCGTTCCACCCCTGCGACTTCACCATCCTCAACCAGCGCGTCTCGAATGAGCGCCTGGGCCACGCCTTCAGCGTGCACGGCGTCACCGGCAGCCTGGGCTGGGCGCTGGCGCCGGTTTTCCTGGTCGGCATCACCACCATGAGCGACTGGCGCACCGCCTACTACTCGGCGGCGCTGCTCTACCTGGGCGTGCTGGCGCTGCTCTGGTGGCAGCGCGACAAGCTGCTGACCCAGGTGGTGGTGCGCGCCGCGCCCACGCCCGGCGCGGCCAAGGCCCGCGACCTGGACTTCCTCAAGCTGCCCGTGGTCTGGTGGTGCTTCGCCTTCTTCCTGCTCTCCACCATGACCCTGGCTGTGGTGCAGAGCTTCGTGCCGTCCATCCTGCAGGCGGTCTACGGCACCTCGATGGAGGCCGCCACCTTCACCGTCAGCGCCTACATGCTGTGCTCGGCCGCCGGCATGTTCGTGGGTGGTTTCGTGGCGGTCTATGGCCAGCGGCGCCAGATCAGCAGCGACACCGTGCTGGCCTGGGGCATGGGTCTGGGCGCGCTGCTCATGCTGCTGTGCGCCACCGGCTGGTTCGGCGAGGTCGGCACCATGGTCGTGCTGGCCATCACCGGCTTCGCGCTCGGCGTGGCCGGGCCCAGCCGCGACCTGCTCATCAAGCGCGCCACCCCCAAGGGCGCCACCGGCCGCGTCTACGGCACGGTCTACTCGGGCCTGGACGTGGGCTTCGCCCTCTCGCCGCTGGTGTTCGGCGTGTTGATGGACCACGGGTGGTACGCGGCCACGCTGGCGGGCGGTGCTGTGGTGCTGGCCCTGTCGGCCTACGCCGCGCTGGGCGTGGGCAAGCGCGTGGAGGCGACCCGATGAGTGCGTCGATCAAACTCGCTGGTCATTTGCTCGTCGAGTGCCTGATCGAACAAGGCGTCACGCACGCCTTCGGTGTGCCGGGCGAGAGCTTCCTGGCCGTGCTCGACGGCTTCCATGCGCACGCGGACCGCATCCGCTTCGTCATCAACCGGCAG
This sequence comes from Hydrogenophaga sp., assembly GCF_035481345.1. Classification (GTDB taxonomy): domain Bacteria; phylum Pseudomonadota; class Gammaproteobacteria; order Burkholderiales; family Burkholderiaceae_C; genus Hydrogenophaga. The sequence continues at coordinate 1,430 of NZ_DATIGV010000176.1, forward strand.
GAGGGCGGTGCCGCCTTCATGGCCGAGGCCCAAGGCAAGCTCACCGGCCGGCCGGGCGTCTGCTTCGTCACGCGCGGGCCGGGCGCCACCAACGCCTCCATCGGCGTGCACACGGCCTTCCAGGACAGCACGCCCATGGTGCTGTTCGTGGGCGACGTGGCCAGCGACGCGCGCGACCGCGAGGCCTTCCAGGAGGTGGACTTCGCTGCGTTTTTTGGTCCGTCCACCAAGGGCATGGCCAAGCGCGTCGAGCGCATCGACGACGCCCGCCGCATCCCCGAGTACGTGGCGCGCGCCTTCGCCACCGCCATGAACGGCCGCCCCGGTCCGGTGGTGCTGGTGCTGCCCGAAGACATGCTCACTCACACCGTGGACAGCGCGCCGCTGCCGCGCGTGGAGCCGGTGCAGGCCTGGAGCGACCCGGGCGCGCTGCGCGAGCTGCGCACCCTGCTGCTGGCGGCCGAGCGGCCCCTGGTCATCGCCGGCGGCGGCGGCTGGACGCCACAGAGCGCCGCCGCGCTGCAGCGCTTCGCCGAGGCCTGGCGCCTGCCGGTGGCCAACGCCTTCCGCTTCCAGGACTGCTTCGACAACCACCACCCGCAGTACGCGGGCGACGTGGGCCTGGGCATCAACCCCGCGCTGGCGCGGCGGGTGCGAGAGAGCGACCTGCTCATCGCCCTGGGCCCGCGCCTGGGCGAAAGCACCACCGGCGGCTACACGCTCATCGAGGCGCCCGTGCCGAAGCAGAAGCTGGTGCACATCCACGCCAGCGCCGAGGAACTGCACCGCGTTTACCAGCCCACGCTCGCCATCCAGGCCAGCATGAACGCCGCCGCGCGCAGCCTGGAGGTGCTGAGTCCGCCGCCGAGCCTGCCCTGGGCGGACTGGACCGAGGCCTGCCACGCCGACTACCTCGCCAACATCGACCCCGCCAATGGCGGCGTGGTGTTGCCCGGGCCCATCGACATGCCGGCCATCGTGCACACCCTGCAGCGCCTGTTGCCGGCCGATGCCGTGCTCACCAACGGCGCGGGCAACTTCGCGAGCTGGCTGCACCGCTTCTACCGCTACCCAGGCCTGGTGCGCGGCCACAAGACGCAACTGGCGCCCACCAACGGCGCCATGGGCTACGGCGTGCCGGCCGGCATCGCCGCCGCCATCCTCACCGGGCGCACCGCCCTCACCATCGCGGGCGACGGCGACTTCCTCATGAACGGGCAGGAACTCGCCACCGCCGTGCAGCACGGCGCGCGCAGCATCGTGCTGCTGCTGGACAACGGCACCTACGGCACCATCCGCATGCACCAGGAGCGCGAGTACCCCGCGCGCGTGAGCGGCTCGAACCTGAACAACCCCGACTTCGCGGCCCTGGCGCGCGCCTACGGCTACGCCAGCGAGCGCGTGGAGCGCACCGCCGACTTCGAGCCCGCCCTGCAGCGCGCGCTGGCCCACCCGGGCGGCACGCTCATCGTGGTGCCGCTCTCGCCCGAGGTGATCACCACCCGGGGCACGCTCACGGCCATTCGCGAAGCCGCCCTCAAGCGCTGAATCCGGCGCCGAGCCCGCCCCCCGGCCGCGGGGGGCGGAATGTGAATACATCACAGGTTTAGACCCCAACACGGCACAGTATCCAACGCCTGTCGGTGCAAAACTTTCCGTCATACGGAGGTATTCATATGCGACAGGCAACTGACACGGTTTGGGGTAGCAGCACGCAGTTCTCGACGGGGGAGGCCAGGGCGCTGAGCCAGGCGCACCTGCTGCGGGTGTTCGATGAAGTGGACTACGGCATGCTGCTGCTCGACCCGCAAGGGCGCATCCTGCACGCCAACCACCTGGCGCGCCACGAACTGGCGCAGCGGCGCGTGCTGCGCGCCTGCAGCGGCAACCTCATGGGCAGCAGCGCCGAACACAGCGAGCGCATCCAGCAGGCGCTGGACGCGGCCAGCCGGGGCCAGCGCCGCCTGCTGCTCATGCGCGAGGGCGAGCGCGACCTGTCCATGGCCTTCACGCCCCTGTCGCATCCGCTGGAAGACGACACGCCGACCGTGCTGGTGCTGCTGTCACGCCAGAGCGCCAGCGACAACCTGGCCGTGCGCATGTTCGCCCGTGCCCTCAGCCTGAGCCCCACCGAGGAGGTGGTGATGCTCGCCCTGTGCCGCGGCCTGGACGTGCAGGAGATCGCCGCCGAGAACGGCGTGGCCATCTCCACTGTGCGCAGCCAGGTCAAGACCCTGCGCGAGAAGGCCGGCGCCAGCAGCGTGCGCCGCCTGTTGCAGCGGGTGAACAGCCTGCCCCCCGTGGTGCCTGCCTTGCGCATCATCACGCCGGTCGCGCACAATCCGGTGGCTTACTCCCACCCGTAGCCACCACCGGATGCCCTTAGCCAGCGCTTCGACTTTCCCCTCGCAGAACACGCAGCACATCGAAGCACTGGCCGCGCAAGGGATCCAACGCCGCTACCGCCGTGGCGCCTTGCTCATTCAGGAAGGCGAAACCGGCGACACCCTCTACATCGTGCTGCAGGGCCGCCTGCGCGCCTACGTGGCCGACGCCTCCGGCCGCGAACTCACCCTGGGCCTGTACGGCCCCCTGGAATACGTGGGCGAGATGTCGCTCGACGGCGGCCCGCGCTCGGCCAACGTGGAGGCGGCAGAGACCAGCACCTGCTCGGTGGTGACGCGCGAGCGCCTGCTGGCCTACATCGCCGAGCACCCCGAATTCGCCTTCGAACTCATGGCGCGCCTGATCCGGCGCGCGCGGTTGGCCACCGAGAGCGCGCGCAGCGTGGCGCTGATCGACGTGTACGGCCGGCTGGTGAAGCTGCTCAATGGCTGGGCGCTGGCGCCGCAGGACGACGACGGCGCCCGCCCGCTGCGCGAGCGCCTGACGCACCAGCAGATCGCGCAGCACCTGGCGTGTTCGCGCGAGATGGTGAGCCGGCTCTTGAAGGATCTGGAGAACGGCGGCTACATCGCGGTGCGGGAACGGCGGATCTGGTTGCTGAAGAACCTGCCGGCGCGGTGGTGACTCACCGGCAGGTTCCGCCCGTGTTCAACTCAGCCCGTTGAGCAGCCGCCGCGCTTCCTTCGGCGCCGACGAACTTGTGCCCGCCAACCGCACCGAGCTGCCGCTCAGGCTGCCCGTGCTGCGCACCCCCCACAGCGCCGGGTTGTCATCGCAGGCCGCCAGGGTTTCGGGCACCAGCTTCACGCCCGGGCGCTGCGCGCGCGCCGGGCCCGGGTCGGGCCGCTGCGGCGAGTAGCGCGCGAAGCGCGAGAGGTTCTGTGGCCCGGTGTCGGCCACGCGCGTGCCGCCCACGCTGACCGTGCGCCGCCCCGTGGACAGGCTGTTGAACACGCCGCTGCGGCGGATTGCCGTGGGGTTGCCGGGCTGGTCCACCCAGCCGTTCAGGTTGCCCTGGGTGTCGTAGAACCGGTCTTCCAGGTACGACTGCCGACCTCCCGTGTGCAGGCCAAGGGCGATGTCGTCGCGTTCCACGTAGGCGTCGAACACCACGGCGCGGCGGCCGCCGTTGCGCAGCGTCACCGTCCACGCGCCGCAGGGGGCCAGCGGGTGGTCGTGCTCGTGGCTGCCAGTGCATTCCAGCGCCAGCAGCGCGCAGGTGCCGCGTTCGCCCAGCGCGCTGCGCGTGGGGTAGATCAGCGTCCACAGCGGCTGGCCCTGCGCGTCCGTCCACATGCCCGACTGGCCTTGCGTCAGCGTCACCGCCTGCTCCGGCCGGTCCGGCGGTGCGACGCTCAGGCTCACGCCCTCGGCGCCATCGGGCAGCCAGATCTCCAGGAAGCTCTGCGTGTGGTCGTCCGGCTGGATGCGCCAGTGCAGCGGCAGCGACTCGCCCGGCGCCAGCGTGGCGTTGGCGTGCGTGCGGCCCTGGTAGCCGTTGCCGGCGGGCAGGGTGATGCGCAGACGCCCGCCGAGCTTGTCCACCAGCTCGTCCATGGCCGCTTCGAGCAATGAGCTGCCGTCGTGCGGCCCGGCCAGGGTGCCCCAGCTCACGTTGACCACGATGTCGGCGTCCTCCGCGCAGCGCGAGACGATGTACATGAGCCCATCGAGCACGCTCACGTTCATCGCGCCGCCCGAGGTGTCGAGCACGTTGGCCCAGTCGAGCTGAACGGCCACGATGGCACTGCGGCTCGCGGCGTCGTCCAGGCCCGGGTTGAGCGGGCCGCCGGGCGCGGTGGCCAGGCCGGTGACGTGCGTGCCGTGGTTGACGGGGCGCGACAGGTCCCAGAGCTGCACGTACTGGTACAGCGCTTCCTCGTCCACCTGGCCTCGGCGCGTGAACTCGGCCCGCACGCGGTCGATGTCCTCACGGCTCAGTTCGTGGCCGTAGCCCATGTCGTCCGGCCGAGGGCCGGCGCGGCGCGGGTCCAGCGGCACGCGGCGGTGGTCGGGCGTGCCGGGCCAGCGGCCACCGTAGAAGTTGTCCTGCCGCCAGAAGTGGCGCACGCGCGTGCGGCCCTTGGGGTCGAGGAAGGCCGCGTTGGCGATGGCCAGGCCGCCGTCGATGACGCCCAGCACCGGCCCGCGAACGCGCTGGCGCGGCGGTTGCGGGTGGCAGCCCGGCGTGCAGAACTCGTTCAGACCCAGCGGCAGTTGCTCGACGGGCAAGCCCAGCTCGAAGCGCTCGATAAGCTCACGCAGCACGGGCCGTGTGCGCCATTGCCGGAAGAACTCGCGCGACACGCGCGCGCTGCAGTGACGCAGACCCGGCACCAGCAGGTAGGCCTGCGGGATGCGCAGCCACTGGGTGGAGCTGGCGTCCACGAGCTGGCGCACGTCCACACCCTCGCGCAGGCCGATGACGAGGGGCATCCACTTGATGGGCACCGGCTCGCGCCCCGGCGCGTGGTAGCCCATGAAACCGTCGGCTTCGGCCCAGGCGAGGTAGGGGTCCATGCCGTCGATGGCCCCGGGCGCGGACCAGTCGATACCTGTGAATTCGCCCGTGGGCAGCGGGCGCCAGCTCATTGGAAAGCCTCCGCGCAGCGCGCTGCGGCGCGAGCGCCTTTGGGCGGCCGTGCGGCGCTCATGGCCATTCCTTCACGGCTTCTTCCCACAGCCAGTTCAGCAGCGGCGCCTCGCCCACGGCGCGGGCACGCGGGTCGCGGGTGTAGGGGTAGCCGCTGGCGTGGTCCATCGGGTCGTTCAGGCTGAAGTCCTTGGGCGCGCCATCGGGTTCCTGGAACAGCGCGGAGTTGAAGCCGCGCGCGTGCACCTTGCCGCCGGTGGCGCGCGCCACGATGAACTCGGCCAGCGCGGTGCCCAGCAGGCGGCCCGCGGCGCTGTCCACCGGGTAGTGCAGGCCGGCCACCGTGCGGTTGATGGCGATGCGCGCGGCCAGGCGCTGCAACTGCTCGCGGCTTTCCTGGCCATTGCCGGGGTGGCGCGCGGTGGCGGGCGAGCCGGCGTCCAGCAGGGCCTGCAGCAGCGTGGCGGCCAGGAAGGCCTCGGTGGAATGGCCGCTGGGCCAGGATCCGTGTCCTGGCGTGGGGATCATGGGCTGGATCTGCGGCGAGAACTCCACCGGGCGCACGGTGGAGAAGATGAACTTGAAGCGCTGGGTGACGCTGGCGGCGAGGTTGAAGGCCACCTCCAGCAGTTGCAGCGTCTTGCCGTGGCGGTGCGCGGTGAGGCCCACGACCGAGCCCCAGAAGGCGACCGGGTAGCCCATCTGTTCGACGATCTCCAGCGAGCGGTCGGTGCGCAGGTCGGCGTAGGCGGCGACGAGCGAGAGCTGCTTCTTCAGCAGGGATTCATCCGGCCCTTTGAGCGTGACCAGGCTGTGCGGCGTGCCCTGACGCGCGTACTGCAACTCGGCGCGGTACTGGCGCGCGTTGGTGCCGAAGCTCAGGCCCTCCATGAGTTCGGAGCCGATGGCCAGCACGCGCGGGACGTTGTCCCAGCGCTTGAGGTTGGCCGGGTCGTTGAAGGCGGGCCATTTGACCTTCAGTGTCGGGCCATCGTAGGGGCCGACGATGGCGGCGCGGGAGAGGGTGAGAGCGTCGGTTGAAGCGATGGCGTTTGCCATACCCCCGGACATGCCTCCCGACATGCCACCTGACATTCCTCCCGACATGCCACCTGACATGCCACCTGACATTCCTCCGCTCATAGCCACTCCTTGGTTGAATTAGTGCTTGGGTAATCCGAGGGCGGTCATGGCGACCGCCACTCTGCGGCGCAGCGGGCTTTCACGCCCAGATGCGAGATAACGCTCAATGGTGAGGTTGGGCTCCAGGCTGCGAATCACACTCATGTGCTCGCGAGCTTCCTCCAGTTCTCCGTTCTCATACAGCGAGGCCGTCAGACATCGCAATGTCGGAAGGTGATATTTGTTTTTCCTGAGCGACGCGCGGCTGAGTTCAATCGCCCTTTGCCACTGCATGCTTGCTGCATAACAGGTGGCCAGCATCATTTCGAAGTAGTACTTCTGTGGATCAAGCGGGGACAGCCGAACCGCAGTCTCAGCCTCTCCCACCGAATCCTTGGCTTCTCCCCACATGGTCGACCACACGCTGCGATACAGCCATGCCATCGGGTCGTTCGGGTTGCTCTGCGTGGATTCAATCAACAGCCGACGCGAAGCCTCCACGTCATTGCCCAGATGGCATAGCGCATGCCCCTTGATCGCCATCGCCAGCGAGCTGTGAGGCTCCAGGTCCAGCGCGCGATCCGCCACCGCGATGGCTGCGCGGAAGGTCTGCGCCGGTTCGGGCGCCAGGCCCTGCACCACCTGCATGATGTGCCACTTCGCCAGCCAGGCCCAGGGCGTGGCCACGCGCTTGTGGCGCTCCACCACGGCTTCCAGCAACTGCTGGCTGCGCTGCAGGTCGCGCGGCGTGGAGCGGTGCATCAGCGTGATGCCGCCCAGCATCAGCGCGTTGCTGTCGAGCTGCGGCACCGGCAGCACCAGCGTGCGCTGCACCATGTGCTGCAGCAGGGCCTCGGCGCAGGCCTCGCTCAACTGGTGAATCAACTGGCTGTCGCTCTGCAGCAGGTCCATCACCTCGCCGGCCAGGCGCTCGGCCCACACCACCTCGCCGCGGCGGTTGTCGCACAGCTCGGCGTTGATCACGACCTTGTCGCCATAGCTCACGTAGCTGCCGCTGAGCGTGTACGCCGTCTCCAGCCGCTGGCCGACCTCGGCCGCCGTGGCGTGGCGGCCGCGGAAAGCCCTGGTGGACAGGCGCGAGATCACACGCAGGTCGGGGCTGCGCGAGAGCTGGGTGATCACGCCGTCGGCCAGCAGTTCGCCGATGACGTACTGCTCCTGCGAGTGGCTGCGCGTCTCGAAGGGCACCACGGCGATGCTCGGGCGAAAGTCGTTGGTGGCGGCCTCGGGCGCCGGCATGCGCGGCACCGCGCCCTGCGCCGACACGGGTGACACCGTCCAGGTGCGCACCGGCTCGGGCCAGTGCTTGAGGTAGCTCTCGCCGCGGTCTTGCACGTCCGCGTCGATGCCGACGACGATGGCGTCGTACACGCTGGCGGTGACCACGGTCTCGCCGGGCATGGCCAGATCGGCCACGCGCGCGGCCAGGTTCACGCCCTGGCCATAGATGTCGTTGTCGTCGACGTAGAGCTGCGTGGCATTGAGGCCCGCGCGCAGGTGCAACTGCTGGGCCACCGGCAGGTTCTGGTTGGCGCCGTCGAAATGGCGGTGCAGCGCCAGCGCGGCGCGCACGGCCTGGGCGGGGTGATCGAACTCGGCCAGCAGGCCATCGCCCAGGCTCTTGACCAGGCGCCCGCCCAGTGAAGGGAACACCTCGGTGGTGGCGTGGTGCACGAAGCCGCGCCATAAGCGCACCACCTGCTCCTCGTTGTGCGCCATCAGGCGCACGGACTCCACCAGATCGATCACGAGCACGGTCTTGTGCTGCACCGGCGGCAACTCCACGGCCTGGCCACTGGGCGGCATTGCAGGCTCGGGAGAGAAGGGCGCGGGCGAGGGGACCATGCAGGCAGGTGTGACAAAACGATTCAGTTTCGCACAATCAATAGCACGCCAAGGACTCAATGGGTGATGAACGTGCAGAAACGACAAAGCCGACGGGGCGTCGGCTTTGTCGGGTTCACCGCCGTTTGAAGGGCGGTAGGGGGATCACTTGAGGTGATCGTTGACCAGCTTGGTCATCTCGAACATGGACGCCTGGGCCTTCTTGAAGATTTCCTTCAGCTTGGCGTCGGCGTTGATCATGCGCTTGTTGACCGAGTCCTGCAGCTTGTTCTTCTTGATGTAGTCCCACACCTTCTTGGTCACCTCGGTGCGCGGCAGCGGGTTGCTGCCGACGATGGCGGCCAGGGCGGCGCTGGGGGTCAGGGCCTTCATGAAAGCGGCGTTGGGGGTGCGCTTCTTGGCCGGAGCGGCCTTCTTCGCGGGGGCCTTCTTCGCCGGAGCGGCTTTCTTGGCCGGAGCGGCTTTCTTCGCCGGGGCTTTCTTGGCCGGAGCGGCCTTCTTCGCCGGAGCGGCTTTCTTGGCCGGGGCGGCTTTCTTCGCCGGGGCCTTCTTGGCCGGAGCGGCCTTCTTCGCCGGAGCCTTCTTCGCGGCGGCTTTCTTCGCAGTTGCCATGGTTGATTTCCTTCTAGAAGTTGATGTATCGCTTGTGGAGAACGCGCTCTCTCACAAGCGTCATGATGCTAATGGAGTTGCACGCGGCTTCCAAGGAGGAAGACGCGGTTTTGAGAGGGAAGGCAAGGGGGGGATGGCGCTTTTTGGCGCGGAAAACAACACTCCGCGGGGATGTGCGCTCCAGAGAGCGCTCCAGAGGGAGTGCACAGGCGCGTTCGACCCTTGTTTGTCTCGACAATGCGCGCGTGCCGAAACCACCTCTGGGAGCCTGCGATGAGCCCTTCTTCCCCCGCCACCTGCGATCTTTGCGACGCGCACAAGGCCGACGACAGCGGCGCGTTTCGCGTGCTGCCGCCGGTGTGGCGCCACTTCGGCGCGCGCCGCGCCTTCCACGGGCCGGTGAGCACGGTGAAGTGTTTCGAGGACAACTCGCTGGTGAAGGCGGCGGTGGAGAGCGCGGGCGAGGGGCGTGTGCTGGTGGTGGACGGTGGTGCCTCGCTGCGCCGCGCGCTGCTGGGTGGCAACCTGGGCGCGGCGGCGGCGCGCAACGGCTGGGCGGGGGTGGTGATCGATGGCTGCGTGCGCGACGTGGCCGAACTGGCCGCATGCGATGTGGGCATCTGCGCGCTGGCGCCGATGCCATTGCCGACCGAGCGGCGCGGTGAAGGCCAGCGCGATGTCGCGGTGCGCGTGCAGGGGGTGTGGGTGAGGCCCGGGGACTGGCTCTACGCGGACGAGGATGGGATCGTTGTGAGCGCCGCTCGGCTTTGAGTTGAGGGGTTGGTGGTCGTGGCGGTTGCTTGCCTGCACCACTTCAAGGCTCGCGGCCGCTGGGTGCCCTGCTCCGCGAATGTCCCCCGGCCCGGCTGCGCCGGGCCTCCTCCTTTATTTCGCTACGC
>NZ_DATIGV010000177.1:0-18354 GCF_035481345.1 Hydrogenophaga sp.
CGCGCGCGCCATCCTGGACGGTCACATCGTGCTCTCGCGCGCGCTGGCCGAGCGCGGGCACTACCCGGCCATCGACATCGGCCAGTCCATCAGCCGCTGCATGAGCCTGGTGGCCGACGCCGATCAGCAGCGCATCGCGCGTGAGGTGAAGGCCCTGCTGGCGCGCTACCAGCAGGTGCGCGAGCTGCTGCCCCTGGGCGCCTACGTGCCCGGCGCCGACCCGCTGAGCGACCGCGCCGTGGCGCTGTGGCCGCGCATCGAGGCCTTCCTGCATCAGGGCACCAAGGAATCCGCGCCCATGGGCGACTGCCTGCAGCGCCTGAAGGAGATCGTCGAATGAACCATGGCGGCCTGCGTGCCCTGGAACAGGTGGTGCAACTGCGCGAACGCGAACAGGAGCGCGTGGGCGCCGTGCTGGCCGAGCAGGAGCGCACGCGCCAGCGCTTCGTCGCCAGCATCTCCCAACTGGGCGAGCTGCTCGACGAGGCGGGCGCCACGGGCGCCGCGTCTACGCTCTCGCCCACGCTGGCCAGCAACCTGGGCGCCTACAAGCTCAGCGTGCTCGACCTGGCCGATCGCCACCGCACGGCCCTGGCCCAGCACGAGTCGCAGATGGACCAGACCCGCCTGGCCCTGCACGAGGCCTTCCGCCGGCGCGAGGCCGTGGCCCAGTTGCACGGCCGGCGCCTGGAAGAAGGTGAGCGCGCGCTTCACGTGGCCGAGCGCAAACGCACCGACGACATCGCCCAGACCGTGTGGCTGAGGGGGCGCGCGTGAAAAAGTCCCACCCCGTGCTTCAGAAATCCGGCGCCCCGGTCGCCTTGTGCTTCGGAGGCGGCGTCCCTGACCGCCTGACCCCTCTGGAGTAAGACCATGGAATTCGACCCGACCACGACCGCGACGCAACTGGCCACCCTGCTGGTGCAGGGCCCGCAGCAGCAGATTGACCGCGAAGGGCAGCTCGCCAAGGCCACGCAGGCCGGGCTGGAGAAGCTGCGCGCGGCGATGTCGACCTTCAACACCGCCTTGAGCGGCCTGGGCGGCGCCACCGGGGGCCTCAAGAAGAACACCGCCACGCTCAGCACCACCACCGGCGCCACCGCCACGGCCAGCGCCAGCGCGCAGCCGGGCTCGTACAGCTTCTTCGTCGAGCAGACCGCCTCCACCCACCAGATCGCCTACGCCGACCTGCCCGCCGTGCCGGTGGCCCTGGGTGGGCCGCTGGTGGTGCAGCGCGCCGACGGCTCGTCCTTCAACGTCAACCTGCTCGCCGCCGACCAGGACGGCGACGGCAACCTCAGCGCCACCGAGATCGCGCGCGCCATCAACCAGTCCGCCGGCAACGACGGCAAGGTGACCGCGCAGGTGGCCAGCACGGCCTCGGGCCCGCAGCTCATCCTGTCCTCGGGCCTGAGCGGCGCCGACGGCGCGATCACGCTCGACGCCTCGGGCCTGCCCGACAGCGCGCTCAAGACCGCGCTGGGCGGCGCGCCCACGCAACTGGCCGCCGCGCGCAACGCGGTGATCTGGCTGGGCGAGCAGGGCAGCGGCCTGCGCATCGAACAGGGCAGCAACAGCTACACCGGCATCGCGGGCGTGTCCGTCAACTTCACCAAGGCGCAAAGCCCGGGTGATGCGCCGATCCAGCTCGACGTGGCCGCCGACAAGACCGGCACCGAAGAGAGCGTGCGCAAGTTCGTCAACGCCTACAACGCGCTGCAGAACGAGCTCAACAACCTCACCAAGACCAGCGAAGACGCCGCCTCGCGCGGCGCCTTCTCCACCGACGCGGGCGTGCGCAACCTGCGCAACCGCCTCAACGACCTGATCCGCCAGGACTTCGGCGGCCTGCGCATCAGCGACCTCGGCATCAGCAGCGACCGCCAGGGCCAGCTCACGCTGGACACCACGCGCCTGCAGAAGACCCTGGCCGCCAACCCCGAGGCGCTGGACACCGTGCTCGGTTCGTCCGCGCTGGGCAAGCGCTCGGGCGTCTTCGGCGCGGTGGCCGACCACCTGGAGACCTGGACGACATCCGGCACGGGCCAGCTCGCCCGCCGCCTGGACAACGTGCAGCTCCAGCAGAAAGGCCTGACCCAGCGCCAGGAGCGCCTGGACGAGACCTTCAACGTGAACTACGAGCGCTACCTGCTGCAGTTCAGCCAGTTGCAGACCGTGCTGGGCCAGATGAACCAGACCTCCGGGCTGTTCAGCCAGCTTGGGGCCTGACACACAGAAGAGGATTGCCTTGAGCTACGACGCATACCAGAGCTACCAGGCCGTTGACCTGGGCGCGCAGACGGCGAAGGCCTCACCGCTGGAGCTGGTGCTGATCCTGATGAACGGGCTGCTCGACGAGCTGGCCCGCGCGCGGGCGCACATCGAACACGCGCGCTTCGAGGCCAAGGCCAACAGCCTGAACCGCAGCGTCGCCATGCTCAATGGCCTGTCCAGCGCCTTGGACACCGACTCGGGCAGCGAGGTGGTGGCGCAGCTCGCCGAGCTGTACGACTACTGCGCGCGCCGCATCCACGAAGCGGGCATCCGCATGGACGTGGCGGTGCTCGACGAGGCCGTGCGCCTGCTGGGCACCGTGCGCGAAGGCTGGGAAGGGGTGCGCGATGCCAAGCGATGAACGCGCCCGCCTGATCGAGCTGGCCGGCCGCCTGCACGAGCGCACCCTGGCCGGCGACGTGCGCGCGCTCGGCGCACTCGACCGCGAGGTCGGCAGCCTGCTGATCGGCCTGCAGGGCCTGCGCTCGCTCGACGCGGGCACGCGCTCGGCCTGCGCGCTGCTGCAGCAGGCGCACCAGCGCGCGCTGGCCCTGGTGCAGCGCGAGCACGACGCGGCGCAGGCGCAGTTGCGCGACCTGTGCGCGCACCGCGGCGGGCGCGACGCCTACGCCGCCGCCGAATTCCTGGGAGACACGAGATGAACGCCACCCTGGCCCTGCACGCCGCCGCCCCCTCCACCGCCCCTGTCACGCCCGTGGCCGACGCGGTGCTGGCCCCTGGCGCGAGCGACGCCGCGCATCCCCTGTTTTCGCTGATGCTGGGCCAGGCCCCGGCCGAGGACGCCGGCTCGAGCGACACCACCGACGCCGCTGACGCCGCGGACGCCGCCATCGCGCCCTGGCTGATGGCGCTGGACTCCCAGCAGGCGCCCGCGCTGCCGTTCACGCAAGCCTTCTCGCGCCTGCTGGGCGCCGCCGCGCGCGAGACGGGCGGCGAGGGCACCGCCCCGCTGGCCGAGGCGGCCGACACGGTCGAGGCCGAACGCTCCACGGCGCCCCAGACCCTGCCGGGCCTTCTCGTGGCGCCGCGCACCCCGGGCGCCGAGGCCGGGTCCGCGCCGTCCGCCGCCGCCGCAGCGCCCCTGGCCGATGCCGCAGGCGCTGCGCCGTCGAACGCCCCCTCGTCCGCGCGTTCGCTGGCGGACACGGCCGCTGCACGCGCAGTGCCCGCGGACACCATTGCCGTGGCCTCGGCCGCGCGCACCCCGCGCGAGCCGGCATCGCTGGATGGCTTTGCGCAGGTATTCAACGCCAACGCGAATTCACCAAGCAGCGGCGCGAACGAGCCCGTCGTGCGCCTGGACCCCGCGCGCACCGAACTCTGGCAGCGCCCGCTCGCGCACGCCCTGGGCGAACGCGTGCAGTGGCAGTCCGCTCAAGGCATCGACCAGGCCCGCATCCGGCTGGACCCGCCCGCGCTGGGCCGCATCGAGATCGTGGTGCGCCAGGAAGGCGCGCAACTGCAGGTGCAGCTCACGGCCTCCAGCCCCGAGGTGGCGCGCCAGCTTCAGCACATGGGCGAGGGCCTGCGCCAGGAACTGGGCCAGCGCCAGGGCCAGGGCGTGCAGGTGCAGGTGCAGGCCCACGACGGCGGCGCGCAGGCCGACGCGCGTGGCCAGCAGCGCCAGGGCCAGTCGGGCCGCGACGAGGCCGAACCCGGCCAGGCCCTGCGCGGCGAACACGACCCGTCGCGCCGCTTCACGCTGGCCTGAACCGGTGTGACCTCTCACTGAACGAGTCCCGACATGAGCAAGAAACTCTGGATCTCCCTCGCCGCTGGCGCCTTCGTCCTGCTGGGCGCGGGCAGCGGCTTCGCCGCCTGGCACTTCATGGGCAAGCAGCCCGCCACCGCCGAGGCCGCGCCCGTGGACACGCGCGAGTACCGCTACGTCTCGCTCGACAAGGTCATCGTCATGCTGCGCGCGCGCGAAGGCGGGCCGCTGAGCAACTACATGGCGGTGGACCTGGTGTTCAAGACGCCGCTGAAGGAAGAGACCCTGGCCAAGCAGCAGTTGCCCAAGCTGCGCAGCGTGGCCGTGGCCGCGCTGTCCGAGCTGACGCTGGAGCGCGCCAGCATGCTCAGCATCGCCGAGCTCACCGACTTCCTGCAGAAGGCCTACGGCGAGAGCTTCAGCCGCGAATCGCGCGAGGCGCCCTTCGCCGAGGTCATGGTCGGCCGGCTGGTCATCGAATAAGCGAGGCCAGGGTGCACAGCGGTTACGGCGAGATGAGCAGCCTGGCCGCGGCGGAAACCTCCGCCGCGCTGGAGCAGCGCCGCCTCGTCGAGCACACACCGCTGGTGCGCCGCGCGGTGGCCCAGCTCGCCTCGCAGGCGGGCGGCGCCATGGACCGCGACGACATGCTGCAGATCGGCCTGATGGGCCTGCTGGAGGCCCTGCGCCGCTACGGCGAGCCCGACGAGCGCTTTCCCGGCTACGCCGCGCAGCGCATCCGCGGCGCCATCCTGGACGAGCTGCGCCGCCAGGACTGGCGCCCGCGCACCGTGCGCCAGGAGGGCAACCGCCTGCGCGACGCCATCCGCGACCTCACGCGCCGCCTGGGCCATGAGCCTTCGGAGGCCGAGGTGAAGGAACACCTGGGCGTGAGCGCCGAGGACTTCCTGGCCTACGAGCAGCACATCAACGCCGAGACCATGGCCAGCTTCGACGAGCTGGTCGAGGAACTGGCGCTCACGCCATCGGCCGCGCGCACGCCCGAGGCCGAGCTGATGCAGCGGCGCGCGCTGGAGCAGGCCCTGGCCTGCCTCAACGAGAAAGAGCAGCACGTGGTGCAGCTCTATTACGAAGCGGAACTCAGCCTCAAGGAAATCGGCGCCGTCATGGGCCTCACCGAGGCCCGTGTCTGCCAGATCAACAAGAGCGCGCTGCAGAAGATGCGCGGCGCGATGTCGCCCGACTGAACACCCGAATCACCCACCACAGGCCGTCACCATGCAGTTCTTCCTCGGCGTCATCATCGTTTTTCTCTGTGTCTTCGGCGGTTTCCTGCTGCACGGCGGCGATATGGGTGTGGTCTGGCAGCCGGTCGAGCTGCTCATCATCGGCGGCGCCGCCGCCGGCGCCATCGTGATCGGCAACCCGCGCCACGTGCTGGCCGAGATGGGCGTGCAACTGCGCAAGCTGGTGTCGCGCCGCAAGCGGGGCGAGGAATACCAGCGCCAGCTCATGCTGCTGATGTACGAGCTGCTGCAGACGGCCCGCAACGGCCTGAAGGCACTCGACGCGCACGTGGAGGAGCCGCACAAGAGCCCGCTGTTCCAGCGCTACCCGATGGTGCTGGAGGAGCCCAAGCTCATGCACTTCATCGTCGACAACTTTCGCGTCATGGCCATGGGCAAGATCACGGCGCACGAAATGGAAGGCGTGCTGGAACAGGAGCTGGAGGCGATCCACGCCGAGCTGACCCAACCGTCCAAATCGCTGCACAAGGTCGCCGAGGCCATGCCGGGCTTCGGCATCATCGCGGCCGTGCTGGGCATCGTGATGGCCATGAACTCGGTGGCCGATGGGGCCAGCGCGGGCGAGATCTCCACCAAGGTCGCCGCCGCCATGGTGGGCACCTTCATCGGCATCTTCCTGTGCTACGCGGTGATCGACCCCATCAGCAACATGATGAAGCAGATCGTCACGGAAGAGATGAGCGACATGGAGGCGGTGAAGGTGGTGCTGGTGTCGCACCTCTCGGGCAAGCCCGAGCTGGTCTCCATCGACGCGGGCCGCCGCCTCATCCAGCTCAACATCAAGCCCAGCTTCGCGCAGCTGGAGACCTGGGTGAACCAGCTGGAGGAGAGCCCCGGTGTCTAAGTCATCCGCCCACGGTGCCGACCACGGCACCATCGTCAAGCGCGTCTCGCGCCGCCACGAGGAAGACGACCACGGCGGCAGCTGGAAGGTGGCCTTCGCCGACTTCACGCTCGCCCTCATGTGCCTGTTCCTGGTGCTGTGGGTGCTGGCCGCGCGCGACAAGGAAGAGGTCACGCGCGCGCTGGAAAGCGGCGGCGGCGCGGTGCTGGCCGAGGTCTCGGGCGCCAAGATCCCGTCCGAAGGCGGCCCGCGCGGCAGCCTGATCGACCGCAAGCCCATGCCGCGCAAGGGCGAGGGTGAAGGCCCCGACGCCATCCGCACCGTGCCCGGCCTGTTGAACCCCACGCCGCTGCGCGCGCGTTACGACACGCCCGAGCAGATGGCCGAGCTGGCCGCGCTGCTGGCGCGCCTGAGCCTGGAGGCGGGCCTGAGCGCCAACCTGCAGACCTTCGTCACGCCGCACGGCCTGCGCATCATGCTGCACGACACCGACAAGGAAGGCATGTTCCAGCTCGGCAGCGCCGTGCCCAGCGCGCGCTTCGCCGACATGCTGCACCGCATGGGCCCGCTGCTGGCGAAGATCCAGAACCCCATCCTCATCGTCGGCCACACCGACGCCTCGCCCTACGCCAGCAAGGACCCGTTCGGCCAGTCCAACGCGCGCCTCTCCAGCGAGCGCGCGGGCGCGGCGCGTTCGCACCTGCTGCGCGGTGGCATGCCCGCGGCGTCCGTGCTGCAGGTGGTGGGCATGGCCGAGCGCGCACCGGTGCTGCCCGAGCAGCCCCTGGCCAGCATCAACCGCCGCATCGAGGTCATGGTGCTCACGCTGGAGCAGGGCGAACTCATGACGGCGATGTTCGGCCGCCCCACACAGGCCGAAGCGCTGCTGCCCGGCCTGCAGGCCGAGACGCCGGCCCGCGACGTGCTGGCCACGCTGCGCGAGTCGGTGGTGGCGGCGGGCCGCCAGTTGCCCGGCTTCGAGCGCGCGCGCGCGCCAGCGGCCGAAGCCGATACGCTGACGCGTTGAGCCGGAGCGCGCACCATGCGGACACGAAGCACACGAGGCGATCGAATGAGAGTGAACAACCCCACGGGCACGAGCCCCCTGGCGCCGGTGCGTGGCGCGCCCGCCGCGGCCGAGGCGGCCGGCGCCGCCGAGGCCGCGCCGGCCGCGCTGCAGTCCGGCGTGCTGGGCCCGGCCATGCAGGCCCTGCGCGACATGCCCGAGATCGACGAGGCCCGCGTGGCGCAACTGCGCGAGGCCTACCAGCGCGGCGAACTGAAGTTCGACGCCAGCAAGCTGGCCGCATTGATCCAGCGCTACCACGGGGACGGCCGATGATCGCCGCCGCCGACGCGCTGACCCTGCTCGACGGCCTGCGCCACGAGCGCGACGGCTTCACGCGCATGCGCGAGCTGCTGCAGTCGCACTTCGAGGCCGCGCTGCGCCACGACAGCGAGCGCGTGCGCCTGGCCGCCGAGCGCATCACCGTGCTGACCGAGCGGCTGGACGCCTTGTGCTCGCAGCGCCAGCAGCTGGTGCAGCGCCTCACCGGGGGCGCCACGCGCGACGCGCACGAGTCGCTGGCGCTGCGCCTGCCCACCAAGGCGGCCGATCTGCTGCGCGAGCAGATGCGCGAGCTGCAGGCGCTGGTGCAGGAATGCAAGCGCCTGAACGTGCGCAACTGCGAACTGATCGTGGGCCAGCAGGACATCATGGTCCGCGTGCTGAACGACGGCGCCCAAGGCACCTATGCGCCTGCCTGACTTTCCCTCCCTCCCCGGCGCGTTCGCCGCGCCGCCGCTGCCGGTGCGCGCGGCGGCGGGCGCCGGTGCGGGTGGCTTCGGCGCGCACATGGGTGGGCACATGGGCGGGTACATGGGCCCGCCAGGCGCGCTCGGCGGCTCGGTGCGGCAGGAGGTGCAGCGCTTCATCGAGAGCGGTGGCCCGGCGTCTGCCGGACTGGGCGGTCTGTCTCCGCAGGCGGCCTGGCGGCGCATGCAGCAGGCCGCGGGCGGCGCGGAGACCCCATCCGCCGCGCCCCTTGCCCCGGCGGAGGGCGCCAGCCCCGAGCAGCAACGGGCCTTCCTCGCCGCCATCGCGCCCATGGCGCAGCGCGCCGCGCAGCGCCTGGGCGTGGCGCCCGAGCTGGTCGCGGCGCACGCCGCGCTCGAATCGGGCTGGGGCCGGCGCCCCCTGCGCGCGGCCGACGGCCAGAGCACGCACAACCTCTTCGGCATCAAGGCCGGCGGCGCCTGGCGCGGCGCGGCCGCCGAGGCGCTGACCACCGAGTACGAGGACGGCGAGGCGCACAAGACCACGCAGTCCTTCCGCCGCTACGACAACCTGGACCAGGCCTTCGGCGACTACGCCAGCCTGCTGCAGTCCAGCCCGCGCTACCAGGACGCCCTGCGTGTGGGCGGCGATGCGCGCGCCTTCGCTGAAGGCCTGGCGCGCGGCGGCTACGCCACCGACCCGGCCTACGCCGACAAGCTCGTCGCCGTGGCGCGGCAGATCCAGGGGGCGCGGTGAGGCGCTACTTCAAGGGCTCGACTTCATCGGGCCCCATCACGCGCGCCTCGATCACGCGGCCCGAAGCCACGTTGCGCACGCGCACCGTGTCGCCGCGCTTGCCATTGCCCAGGCTTTCGCCCGCCACCTCCACCGCGACGGCGCCGCCGTGCCGCGCCACGATGCGCACCGCCTGGCCGCGCCGCACCAGCAGGGGCTCGTGCAACAGCCGCGCCTGCAGCAGCGTGCCTTCGCGCAGCCTGCGCCGGGGCACGAAGCCCTCGACGGCGTCCAGCGCGCCGATGGCTTCGGGCGTCGCGCTGAGGTCGCGCGCCTCGCGCCGCAGGTTCTGGGCGTTCAGCGCCGCGCCGGCCTCGATGTCCTGCGCAGCCACCAGCACCTCGGCGTGCAGCTTCACGCGCGCCACCACCGGCTCGCGCCACGCTTCGCCGCAGCGCAGCTCCAGTTTCATGCGGCCCGGGTGCTTGCCGTCCACCACCACCACCTCGGGCGGCTTGTCACACTTTGGTTCGTTTTCCGGCGCGGATACCACGCGGGCTTCCACTCGGGTGTCGCCCCAGCCCCGCCCATCGGCGTGTTCACGCCAGTGGGTTTCGATGGTTTTTACAATTCGCGGAACGTTATTGGCGCATAGCGCAATTGCTGGCGACGCCACCAGCGCCGCGAACAACAGCAAAGAGAAAGGACGGCTCATGGCAATCGACTTCGGACAGGTCATCGGCGGACACGCGCAGGCCTTGCAGTTGCGCGGCCAACGCGCCGAGATCATCGCAGCCAATCTGGCCAACGTGAACACGCCGGGTTATCAGGCGCGCGACTTCGACTTCAGCGCGCGCTACGAATCGGCGCTGGCCGCGCGCGAGGACGGCCTCGCGCTCGAGCTCGACAGCGGCGATCTGCAGTACCGCGTGCCGCACCACCCCTCGGGGGACCAGAACACCGTGGAGCTGGGCGTGGAGCAGGCCGCCTTCGCGCAGAACGCCACGGGCTTCCAGGCGAGCCTCACCTTCCTGCAGATGAAACTCAAGGGCCTCGCGCAGGCCATCCAGGGGCAGTGAGCATGGCCTTCGACAGCATCGCCGCCATCGCCGGTTCGGGCATGAACGCCCAGACCGTGCGCCTGAACACCATCGCCAGCAACCTGGCCAACGCGCAGTCCGCCGCGGGCTCGCAGGACGGCGTCTACCGCGCCCGCAAGCCTGTCTTCGCCACCCTCATGGACGAAGGCACGGGCGCCGGCTCCAAGGTGCAGGTGCTCGACGTGGTGGAAAGCGACGAGCCCGTGCGCAAGGTGCACGAGCCCGAGCACCCGCTGGCCAACGAAGACGGAGACGTCTTCTACCCCAACGTGAACCCGGTGGCCGAGATGACCGACATGATGTCGGCCTCGCGCGCCTTCGAAACCAGCGTCGAGGTGCTCACCCGCACCCGCCAGATGCAGATGGCCGTGCTGCGGCTCGGGGAGGCCTGATCGTGCTCGACACCACCATGAACACCGGCGCGGCCTCGGGCAACGGCAGCTCGGGCGACGGCGTGGCGAAGAACGGCATGTCGGTGCCGCAGGACATGTTCATCCGCCTGCTGGTGGCGCAGGTGCGCAACCAGGACCCGCTGGAACCCAAGGACCCGAGCGAGTTCGTCTCGCAGCTCGCCACGCTGTCGCAGACCGAGGCGCTGCAGACCCTGGTGAGCCAGAACAACGGCACGGCGGCCATGCTCGACAGCATGCAGGTGCTGAGCCTGGGCGGCCAGGTCGGCAACACCGTTGCTGTTCGCACTTCGCGAATCGATATCGAAGGAAATCCGGTTTCAGGCTCCTTCGTGCTCGACGCCTCCACCCAGACCGCCGCCGTGGTGCTCACCGGTGCCGACGGCAGCAAGCACCGCGTCGAGCTGGGCCCGCGCTCGGCCGGTCCGGTGGACTTCACGGTGGACCCGGCCGCGCTGGGCCTGCCCGATGGGAAATACACCATCGCGGTGGACGCGGGCGAGGGCGTCACGCCCCCCGGCATCGACGTGCGCGGCGTGCTCACCGGCATCCGCCTCTCGCCCACCGGCGGCGTGCAGATGAAGGTCGCCGGCATCGGCGAGGTCACCCCGGCCGAGATCACCGGCTTCTTCGGTCGCGAGACCGCTTCCTCCTCCAACGGTTAACGCTTAAAGGGAACGCAGCATGAGCATGGAAATCGCACTCTCCGGCGTGAAGGCCATCAACGCCGAGCTCGAGACCATTTCGAACAACATCGCCAACGCGGGCACCTACGGCTTCAAGTCCAGCCGCACCAACTTCGCGTCCATGTACGCGGACACCTCGCCCATGGGCGTGGAAGCGTCCTCGCGCACGCAGTCCATCGGCATCGGCGGCGGCACGCTCAACACCGGCCGCGGCATGGACGTGGCCATCAAGGGCAAGGGCTTCTTCGCGGTGAAGGAGCCCTCGGGCCAGACCCTGTTCACGCGCGTGGGCATCTTCACCGCCGACCGCGAGGGCTACGTCACCGACAGCTTCGGTCGCCGCCTGCAGGGCTACGGCGTGGTGCCCGGCTCCGACGTGCTCGGCCCCCTGGGCGACATCCAGGTCAGCAAGGAGCAGTTGCCGGCCGTGGCCAGCACCAGCCTGGACTACGTGGCCAACCTCTCGGCCGACTGGACCGCGCCCACCGTGGCGCCCTTCGACCCGGCCGAGCCGCTGAGCTACAACGGCTCCAACGTGTCGGTGGTGTACGACTCGCTCGGTTCGCAGCACACGCTCACGCAGTACTTCGTGCGCAGCGGCCCCAACGAGGTGACGGTGCACTACGGCTTCGACGGCACGCCCATGCCCGCCGGCACCGAGACCGTGCTGCAGTTCGGCACCGACGGCCGCCTGACCCTGCCCGCCGGCCCGGTGGCCAAGGCCCTGCCGCTGCCCGCCACGGTGGACCCCATCACCCTGAACGTGAACTACACCGGCACGACCCAGTACTCGGGCCAGACCACCACCACCGTCAACGACGCCGATGGCAACTCCTCGGGCGCCTTCCTGTCGGTGAGCATCGACGAAGACGGCGCGGTGCTCGCGCAGTACAGCAACGGCCTGCGCCAGCGCATCGGCACCGTGGCCCTGGCCAACTTCCCCAACGAGGACGCGCTGGCGAACGTCAGCGACACGAGCTGGACCGTGACCAACGCCAGCGGCGAGCCGCTGTACGACGCGCCGGGCGTGGGCCAGGCGGGCTCGCTGGTGGCGGGTGCGCTGGAGCAGTCCAACGTGGAGATGACCTCGGAGCTGGTGAGCCTCATGACCTCTCAGCGCAACTACCAGGCCAACACCAAGGTGTTCCAGACGCAGAACCAGATCATGCAATCCCTCATGCAGGCGATCTGATCGCGCTGAACCATGGACGCCCTGATCTACACCGTCATGAGCGGCGCCGAGCGCTCGCTGCGCGAGCAGCAGGTGCGCGCCAACAACCTGGCCAATGCCGACACGCCGGGTTTTCGCGCGGACAAGAGCTTCGCCACCGCGATGCGCACGCCGGGCTACGGCTACGACGCGCGCCACATGAGCGAGCTCAGCGCCAACGGCATCAGCGAACGCGCGGGCCCGATTCGCCAGACCGGCCGCGACCTCGACGTGGCCGTCACCGGTGACGGGTACTTCGCCGTGCAGCACGCCGGCGGCGAGGCCTACACCCGCGCCGGCAGCATCGCCATCGACGCCGAGGGCACGCTCACGGTGAACGGCCGCGCGCTGCTGGGCGAGGGCGGTCCCGTGGTGCTGCCGCCCCACACGGCGGTGCAGATCGGCGCCGACGGCACGGTGTCCGTGCAGCCGCCCGGCCAGGCCGAGATGCAGCCGGTGGACCGCCTCAAGCTGGTGAAGCCCGAACCGGGCGCGCTGGTGAAGAACGAGGCCGGCCTGCTGGTGCCGCGCGATCGCCAGGCCGGCGCGCTGGCCCTGGACGAGACCGTGCAGGTCAAGGCCGGCTACCTGGAAGGCAGCAACGTCTCCGCCGTCGAGGAGATGGTGGCCACCATGGCCACCAGCCGCGACTTCGAGATCCAGATGAAGCTCTACGGCGCCGCCGAGCGCATGGCCCAGGCGGGCGACCGCCTGGTGCGCGGCTGATCCCCTTTTCACGCACACGAGGAACCGACCATGAACGCAGCCATGTGGACCGCCAAGACCGGCGTGCAGGCGCAGGACGCCAAGCTCCAGGCCATCGCCAACAACCTGGCCAACGTCAACACCACCGGCTTCAAGCGCGACCGCGTGGTGTTCGAAGACCTGTTCTACCAAGTGGAGCGCCAGCCCGGCGCCGCGCAGGCCGAGGGCATGAACACGCCCGTGGGTGTGCAGCTCGGCAACGGCGTGCGCGTGGCCGGCACGCAGAAGGTGTTCACCACCGGCAGCCTGCAGACCACGGGCCAGCCGCTGG
Source organism: Hydrogenophaga sp. (assembly GCF_035481345.1). Classification (GTDB taxonomy): domain Bacteria; phylum Pseudomonadota; class Gammaproteobacteria; order Burkholderiales; family Burkholderiaceae_C; genus Hydrogenophaga. Next base: position 13,073 of record NZ_DATIGV010000177.1, read on the forward strand.
ACATCGCCATCCAGGGCCAGGGCTTCCTGCAGGTGGAGCTGCCCGGCGGCGAGACCGCCTACACGCGCGCCGGCCAGTTGCAACGCAGCCCTGAAGGCCGCCTCATGACCGCGCAGGGCTACCCGCTGGTGCCCGACATCACCCTGCCAGAGAACGCCAAGTCCGTCACCATCGGCGAGAACGGCACCGTCAGCGTGAGCCTGCCCGGCAACACCGCGCCGCAAGAGGTCGGCCAGATCACGCTCGCGGGCTTCGTCAACCCCGCCGGCCTGCTGGCCCTGGGCGACAACCTCTACCAGGAGACCGCGGCCAGCGGCGTGCCCACCGAAGGCATTGCCGGCGAAGAGGCGCTGGGCGCCATCAAGCAGGGCGCGCTGGAAGGCTCCAACGTTCAGGTGGTGGAAGAGATGGTGGACATGATCACCGCGCAGCGCACCTACGAGATGAGCACCAAGGTGCTGAGCGCGGCCGACGGCATGCTGCAGAACCTGGCGCAGGCGGTGCGCTGATGCGAACCGCGCTGCCGCTGCTGGTCGCCGCGCTGCTCGCGGGTTGCGCGGCCGTGGTGCCGCCGCGCCCGCCGGCCCTGGCCGACGACCCCGCGCCCGTGGTGCAGGTGCCCACGGCGCGCGCCCGCTCGGGCGGCGTGTTCACGCCGGCCTCGCCCTGGAACCTGGTGGCCGACACGCGCGCGCGCCGCGTCGGCGACGTGATCACCGTGATCCTGCAGGAGACCACGCAGGCCAGCAAGCGCAGCGGCACGCAGATCGACAAGGGCAGCAGCGCCGGCATCAGCGCCTTGACCATCGACGGCGACGACATCACGCCCCCCATCGGCCTGAGCGCCGACCGCGCCTTCGACGGCAACGCCAGCAGCACGCAGCAGAACGCGCTGAGCGGCGCCATCACCGCCGTGGTGGTGGAGGTGCTGCCCAACGGCCTGCTGCGCATCGCGGGCGAGAAAAGCCTCTGGCTCAACCAGGGCGAGGAATTCATCCGCCTGAGCGGCTACGTGCGCGGGCAGGACATCGACGCCGCCAACCGCGTGTCCTCGCAGCGCCTGGCCAATGCGCGCATCGCCTACTCGGGCAGCGGCACCCTGGCCGACGCCAACACGCCGGGCTGGCTCACGCGCTTCTTCAACAGCCCCTGGATGCCTTTCTGATCGGCACACGAGCATGAACACCCGCACCTTGCGCCTGGGCCGACACGGGTTCTCCCTGGGCCTCATGACCAGCCTGTTGATCGCCCTGAGCCTCTTCGCGACCCCGGCCCTGGCACAGAAGGCCGCCGCCACGCCCGCGCGCACCACGCCGCTGGGCAACCTGGTGCAGATCGAGGGCATGCGCGAGAACCAGCTCATCGGCTACGGCCTGGTGGTGGGCCTGCAAGGCTCGGGCGACAGCAGCCAGATCAAGTTCCAGGGCCAGTCGGTGGCCAACATGCTGCGCCAGTTCGGCGTGACGCTGCCCGAGCGCGGCGACCCGCGACTGAAGAACGTGGCCACCGTGATGGTGAGCGCCACCTTTCCGCCCGGCTACCGCAAGGGCCAGACCATCGACATCACCGTCTCGTCCATGGGCGACGCCAAGAGCCTGCGCGGCGGCGTGCTGCTGCTCACGCCGCTGATGGCGGCCGACGGCGAGGTCTACGCGCTGGCGCAGGGCAACGTGGTGGTGGGTGGCTTCTCGGCCCAGGGCCAGAGCGGCTCCAGCGTCACGGTGAACACGCCCACGGCGGGCCGCGTGCCCAGCGGCGCCACGGTGGAGCGCGAGATCCCCACCGATTTCGACACGCGCGAGACCGTCACGCTCAGCCTGCGCCGCCCGCACTTCCAGACCGCCACCAACATCGTGCGCACCATCAACGGCCGCTACGGCGAGATCGCCACCACGCGCGACGCCACCAGCGTGGACGTGGTGGCCCCGGCCAACCCGACGCAGCGCGTGGCCTTCGTGGCCGAGCTGCAGAAGCTGGGCGTGCAGGTGGGCCAGGAGCTGCCGCGCGTGGTCTTCAACTCGCGCACCGGCACGGTCGTCATCGCCGACGGCGTGCGCGTGCGCCCGGCCGCGGTGGCGCACGGCAACCTCAAGGTCATCATCGGCGAGCAGCCGGTGGCCAGCCAGCCCGCGCCCTTCGGCCGTGGCGAGACGGTGGTGCTGCCGCAGTCCAGCGTGGTGGCCGAGCAGGACCGCGGCCGCATGTTCAACTGGGCGCCGGGCAGCAAGCTGCAGGACATCATCGACACGATCAACAGCACGGGCGCTTCGCCCGACGACATCATGGCGATCCTGCAGGCGCTCGATCAAGCCGGTGCCATCGATGGCGAGCTCATCGTCATATGAAGACACACCCCCGCCGCGCTTCGCGCGACCCCCTCAAGGGGGCGACACCTGCGGCCCGGCAAAGCCGGTTCCGCGGTGCCTCACGGCTCGACCTGGGCGATTGAGATGGAACTGCGAATCACGCAACGCCTTGAGCCGATCAGCGACGCCGCCGTGCGTGCGCGCGCCGAAGACGCCGCCATCAAGTTCGAGGCCTTCTTCGTCGGCCAGATGCTCAAGCAGATGCGCCAGGGCACGCAGGCCATCGCGGGCGAGGACAGCCCCTTCAAGGACCGCATCCACCAGGACATGCTCGGCATCGCCGACACGCAGGTGGCCGACACCCTGGCGCGCCAGCGCGCCTTCGGCATCGCCGACGTGATCCTGCGCCAGCTCATGCCGACGGCCGCGCCGCTGGCCAGCACCGCGCTTAAGTCCGGCGCCGATCCGGTCGCCTTGCAAGGGGAAGGCGCGGGCGCTTCGCCCGCCGACCCGATCGGGCCCACACCATGAAGATCCAGCAGATCGCCCTGAGCGGCGCGATGGCCGCGCAGGCGGCCTTGAACACCACCAGCCACAACATCGCCAACGCGATGACGCCCGGCTTCACGCGCCAGGGCCCGCTGTTCGCGGCCGTGGGGCCCACCGCGGCCGGCGCGGCCGGCAGCGGCATCGGCGTGCAGGTGCCTTCGCTCATCCGCTTCAGCGACGGCTACAAGAGCCACCAGATGTGGGCCGCCGCGTCCGAGCTGGGCCGCCACGAAACGGTGCAGCCCTACCTCAAGCAGATCGAACAGGTCATGTCGGGCGAAGGCTCCAGCCTCAACAAGGGCCTGGACGCCTTCTTCGGCGCGCTCAACGCCGCCAGCGTGGACCCGAACTCCGCGCCGCTGCGCCAGCAGATCATCACCGAGGCCGAAGCCCTGGCCCAGCGCTTCAACGGCCTCAACCAGGTGCTGCTGAGCCAGCGCCTGTCCATCGGCCAGCAGCGCGAGGCCTCGGTCGCGCAGATCAACAACCTGGCGGGCCAGATCGCCGCGCTCAACGGCGAGATCACCGCCGCCGAATCGCTCAACGTCAACCCCTCGGGCCTCATCGACGAGCGCGACCTGCGCATCGACGAACTGTCCAAGCTGGTGGGCCTGTCGGTGGTGGACCAGCCCGACGGCTCGCGCAGCGTCTCGCTCAAGTCGGGTGTGCCGCTGGTGGCCGGCTCCGTGGCCGGCCGCATGGAGATCATCAACCAGCTCGACGGCTCGCAGGCCATCGAAGTGGCCTTCGCCAAGGAAGCCTTCAAGGTGCGCACCGAGGGCCTGGCGGGCCAGCTCGGCGGCCTGTACGAGTTCGAGGACGGCGTGCTCATGCCCACCGTCGCCTCCATTGCCTCGCTGGCCGAAGAACTCGCCACGCGCGTGAACACGCAACTGGCGGCCGGCTTCGCGCCCGGCGGCGCGCCGGGCACCGACCTCTTCGTCTTCAACGGTGCCGATGGCCTGCTCTCCGTGCGCCCCGGCGTCACGGGCGACGAACTGGCCTTCTCCAGCGACCCGCTGCAGGCCGGCAACAGCGACAACCTGCTGGCCGTCATCGGCCTGCAGAACCAGTCGGTGCCCATCACCGGCCTGGGCACGGTGCGCATGGGCGACGTCTACACCCAGTTGCTCGGTGGCATCGGCATCCGCAGCCAGCAGTCGCAGGCCTCCTTCACCACCGCCAAGACGGTGCGCCAGCAGGCCGAGCAGAGCTGGGCCTCCACCAGCAGCGTCAACACCGACGAGGAAGCCATCAACCTCGTGCAGTACCAGCAGATGTACACCGCCAACATGAAGGTGATCCAGGTCGCGGGCGAGCTGTTCGACGCGGTCATCGGGTCGCTGCGTTAACCCCAGGGGAGCCGGACATGCGCATCGCCAGCAACCAGTTCCACATCACCATGAGCAGCTCGCTGCAGGCCGCCACCGCGCGCGTGGAGAAGGTGCTCACGCAGATGGCCTACGGGCAGCGCGTGCTGCTGCCCTCCGACGACCCCATCTCCAGCGTGCGCCTGGCGCGGCTGGACCGCGAGGAGGCGGCGATCACCCAGTACCGCGACAACGTGAGCGCGCTCATGTCGCGCCAGCGCCAGAGCGAGTCCATCCTCGACAGCATCAGCAACGACATGCTGCAGCTGCAGGACCTGCTGCTGTTCGCGGCCGACGGCTCCAACAGCAGCGCCGACGTGAACGCCATTTCGGGCTCGCTCGAATCGCTGCGCGACAGCGTGCTGGCCTTCTCGAACACGCGCGACCAGGAGGGCCGCTACCTGTTCTCCGGCACGGCCAGCCTGTCGCCCACCATCACCTTCGACCCCGCCGCCGCGCCCGGCGCGCGCTACACCTTCACCGGCAACACCTTGCAGCAGATGGTGGTGGTGGGCGAGGGCGTGTCCCAGCCGGCCAACACCTCGCTCGACGACCTGGCCGCCATGCTCAACCAGCTCGACCTCACCATCGTGGACCTGAGTGCCCCCGGCGCGGACCTGAGCGACCCGGCCGTGCGCGCGCGCCTGGTCACCACCACCGACATGGCCGACGACAGCTTCAACCGCCTGGGCGAGCGCATCGCGCGCCTGGGTGGCCAGCAGGCCCTGCTGAACAACCTGGACGGCGCGCACGCCAACATCAGCCTCTCCAACCGCCAGGCCGCGCTCACGCTCGGCCAGCTCGACTACGGTGACGCCACGGTGAAGCTGGAGGCCTACAACACCTCGCTGATGGCCACGCAGAAGGCCTACGCGCGCATCACCTCGTTCTCGCTGTTCGACGTGATCTGATGCAGATACCCGCCGCCCTGCCGGGCGTACCCGCCCACCGCGTCGAGGCCGACACCCGCGGCGTGAGCCCGGGTGCCGCGCCGGCGGCGCCGCGTTCGGCCACGGGCGGCGGCACCGCTCAGGCCTCGCAGGCGGCGCCCATCGCC
>NZ_DATIGV010000178.1:0-6130 GCF_035481345.1 Hydrogenophaga sp.
CCGCCAGCACCAGCAGGCCGGCGGCGCGCCGGCCGGGCGAGCGCGCGCGGCGCGGTGGCGGCGTGTCCAGCACCGCGTCCAGCGCGGCGCGGGCGGGGTTGGGCGCACCGTCGCCGCGCAGGCCCCGGGCGCGGCCGATGAAGTCCTCCATGCCGCGCGCCACCGCCGCGTGCCGCGGATCGGCGCGCTTCCAGGCCTCGAAACCCGCGCTGGCGTCGCGGCGCTCCTGCGGGTCGTCGGCGGACAGGCGCACCAGCCAGCGCGCCGCCGCCTGCGCGATGCGCTCGTCCTCGGCGGTCACCGGGCGGTCCTCATGGCAGCACGGCCCGCTGCGCGCAGCGCACCAGCACCTGCGCCAGGTACTTGCCGACCATGCGGGTGGAGACGCCCAGCTCGGCCGCCACGGTGGCGACGGCCTCGCCGTCGAGGTAGTGCCGCACGAAGGCCGCGCGCGCCTTGGGCGACACGGCCTCGAGCACGGCGCTCAGTTGCTCCAGCGCCTGCAGCGCGACGAGGGTCTGCTCGGGCGAGGGGTAGCCCTCGCCGGCCTGCAGGTGCAGCGACAGCTCGGCCAGGTAGGCCTGGCGCAGGCGCTCGCGCCGGGCCTCGTCGATGATGAGCCGCGTGGCGGTGGTGGTGAGCCAGGCGCGCGGCTGGTCCACGCCGCACAGCGCGTCGCGCGCGGCCAGCACGCGCTCGAAGGTGTCGTGCGCCACGTCGGCCGCCTGGTGCGGGCAGCCGAGCTTGCGCCGCAGCCAGCCGTACAGCCAACCGTGGTGGTGGCTGTAGAGCGTCTGGACTGCCTCGCGCAGGCTGAGGTCGGCGGCGGACACGCTGGGCTCCTGGTCGGGCCCGGTGCGTTCAGGGGCCGCGGTGAATGAGAATGTTTCGCATTCTATAGATCCGGCGCGTGGGCCCAGCGCCGCACCGTCTCGACGATCAGCTCGGACACCTCCCCCATCACCGGGTCCTCCACCATGGCCGCGCGGCTCCACAGGTAGATGGGCCGCGGCATGGGCGCGCCGGGCATGGGCAGCTCCACCAGGTCAAAGCGCGGGGCCAGGCGCCGCAGCGGAAACCGCGGCAGCACCGCCAGGTGCTGGCCCTGGGCGAGCATGTCCAGCAGCATGGACGCGTCGCCCAGCACGGTGATTTCGGCGCGCAGGCGCTGCACGCCCACCGCGGCCAGCTTGCCGCGCACGTCCTGGTCGAAGGGCGAGGCCGTGCCCAGGCTGATCCAGGCGCGGTCGTCCACGTCCTCGGCGCTCAGCGGGGCCTGGCGCGCCAGCGGGTGGCGCCGCCCGCAGAACACGCCCAGCTCGTCGTCGGCCAGCAACTGGCGCACGATGCCCGGCGGCGGGTGTTCCAGCCAGGACGGCGCGATCACGAAGTCGTGCCCGCCGTCGATGAGCTGCTCCAGCAGCAGGTGGGGCCGATCGCTCTGCACCGCCAGCGCCAGATCGGCGAAGTGGCGCAGCAGCACCGGCGCCAGTTCACCCAGCACCGCCGCGCCCACCACCGGCCCGGCGCCCAGGCGCACCTGGTGGCGGATGCCGCCCCGATGCCGCGCGCTCACCTCGGCCGCGTCCTTCAGGCGGCGCGCGATGGCGCGGCCCTCGCGCGCCAGCATCTCGCCCAGCGGCGTGCTGCGCACCCCGTAGCGGCTGCGCTCGAACAGGCGCCCACCAGCCTGCATCTCCAGCGTCTGCATGTTGTGCGTCAGCGTGGGCTGGGTGAGGTGCAGGTGGCGGCTGGCCTGGGTGATGGAGCCCTTCTCCAGGATGGCCGCGAGCTGCACGAGGTGCCTTGGATCCATAGGAATTTTTATATTTGGCGAGCGATTTTCAATTTTACGGATGCTTTGAAGCCGCCTAAGCTCGCCACGGGCCCCATCCGGGGCATCACGAACCCTTGACCTGGAGACTGACAGATGACGTTCCCCCGCTTGCTCGGCGCCCTCGGCTCGGCCGCCATGATCGCCCTGGCCGCCGGCCCCGTCCACGCGCAAAGCTGGCCGACCAAGCCGATCCGCCTGCTGGTGGGCTCGCCGCCCGGTGGCCCGTCGGACATCACCGCCCGCACCTTCGCCGACCAATTGGGCAAGCGCATCGGTCAGCCCGTGGTGGTGGAGAACCGCCCCGGCGCGGGCAACAACCTGGCGGCCGGTGCCGCCGCGCGCGCCGACGCCGACGGCACCACCCTCGTGCTGAGCCCGGACACGGTGCTCACCGTCAACCCGCTCGTCTACACCACGGGCGACTTCAACGCCGCGCGCGACCTGGTGAACATCTCGGTCATCGCCAGCTTCTCGCAGATGCTGGTGTGCAACCCGTCCGCCGGCGTGCGCAGCGTGGCGGAACTGACGGCCAAGGCGAAGGCGGCGTCCAGCCCGCTGATGTACGCCTCCGGCGGCCCCGGCGTTCCTGGCCACCTGGCGACCGAAATGTTCCTGGAGCAGGCCAAGGTGCGCATGGAGCACGTGCCCTACCGCGGCCCGGCGCCGGCCACGCAGGCCGTGCTGGGCGGCGAGGTGGCTTGCGGCTTCCTGGCCACGCCCACGGTGCTGCCGCACGTCAAGAGCGGTCGCCTGGTGGCGCTGGCCGTGTCGTCCGAGGCGCCCTCGGCGCTGGCGCCCGACGTGCCCACGCTGGCCAAGGCGCTCAACCAGCCGAACCTGGACGTGAGCTTTCGCCTGGTGCTGCAGGCCGCCAAGGGCACACCCGCGCCCGTCGTGGCCGAGATCGAGAAGCACGCGGCCGAGATCATGAAGCAGCCCGAGGTGCGCGAGCGCCTCAAGAACTACGACCTCACCGCCGTGGGCAGCAGCAGCGCGCAGGCGCAGCAGGTGATGAACGCGGAGATGAAGCGCTGGGAGCCGGTGGTCAAGCGGCTGGGCTTGAAGACGGAGTAAGAGCCGGCCCCGGGCCGGCGCAACCGGCCGGGGCCCCACGCGGGCGCCGTGCCCCTGGCGTGGCGAACCCCCGCAACGCTTATATTCGGCGCCTGCCGCCATGAACGCCGCCCACGACACGACCGATGCCTTCCTGGCGGGCCCGCCCGCCATGCGCGGCGGCGCTTCGCGGGTCCGGCAAGGGCGCGAGCGCATCCTGGCGGACATCCGCGCCGCGGCCATCACGGAGTTCAGCCGCAACGGACTCAAGGGCACGTCCACGCAGGCGATCGCCGACCGCGCGGGCCTCACCAAGCCGCAACTGCACTACTACATCACGGGCAAGGAAGAGCTCTACAACGAGCTGCTGGGGCAGGTGCTCAACGACTGGAAGGTCCGCTTCGCCTTCGACTCGCACAGCGACGACCCGGCCAAGGTGCTGGGCGACTACATCCGCCAGAAGCTGGACCACGCCTTCGACCACCCCGAACTCTCGCGCCTCTTCACGCGCGAGGTGCTGGACGGCGGGCACAACCTCGCCCGCTTCTGGCCGCTGTCGCGCCAGTGGACGCAGCGCAAGGTCGACATCATCAACGGCTGGATCGCGCGCGGTCGCCTGCGGCCGGTGGACGGGCTGCTGCTGCTCCAGCACATCTGGGCCATGACCCAGTACCACGCCGACTACGCGCTGCAGGCGCGCGCACTGGCCAACATCCCCGACGACGTGCCCCTGGAGCGCGAAGCCGTGGCGCGTGAGCTGATCGACTTCGTGCTCGCGGGCTGCGCCCCCCGCGGCTGATCCCGCCGCCCGGGCCGGCCCAGGGCTTTTCATGCACCCCGACCAGGCCCTGCGCACCAGCGCGGGGCGGTCAGGCCGCGTGCGCGCGCCCGAACCCTGGCATGCCTATTGCGTAAGTTGACCAGTTGCTCTGATTAACTGGTCAACGTCATGAGGCTACCCCTCCACGGCCACGCGCCCACGCACCTGCACCACGTCCGGCTGCCCCGCTGGCTGCTGCCCGAGGCGTGGCCCCAGCGCCAGGGGCAGCCGGCGCTGGCGCACCTGCTCATCGAACAGGGCCGCATCGGCGCGCTCAGGCCCGCCGGGGAGGCCCCGGCCCCGGGCGAACCGTCCTGGGATATGGGCGGCGCACTGGCGCTGCCCGGCTTCGTCGACGCGCACGTGCACCTGGACAAGACCTTCACCCTGCCGCGCATGGAACGCATCGAGCCCGGCCTGCTGGGGGCCATCGAGGCCATGCTGGCCGACCGCGAGGGCTGGACCGCCGACGACGTGCGCCAGCGCGCCGAGCGCGCGCTGCAGTGGGCCTGGGAGGCCGGCAGCACCCGCCTGCGGACCCACGTGGACTGGTGGGAGCCCGATCGCGTGCCGGTGGCCTGGCCGGTGCTGGGCGAGCTGGCGCAGGCCTGGCGCGGGCGCATCCGCCTGGAGCGCGTGAGCCTCATGCGCCTGGGCCTCTACGAAGACGCGGCGCAGGCCGACCGGCTGGCGCGCCAGGTCGCGGCCAGCGGCCCCGACGCGCTGCTGGGCGGCTTCGTGCACAGCTCGCACTGGAACGAGGCGGCGCTGCGTCACCTGCTGCTGTCCGCGCAGCGCCACGGCCTGGACGTGGACCTGCACGTGGACGAAGAACTCACACCCTCGGCGCAGGGTCTGGCCACCATCGCCCGCCTCCTGCGCGAGATCGGCTTCGATGGCCGCGTGGTCTGCGGCCACGTGTGCGCGCTGGCCGCGCAGGACGAGGCCAGCGCGCTGCGCACCCTGGACGCCGTGGCCGGCGCGCCGATCACGCTGGTGTCGCTGCCCGCCACCAACCTGCTGCTGCAGGACGCCGTCACCGGCCGCACCCCGCGCCAACGCGGCCTGACGCTGGTGAAGGAAGCGCGCGAGCGCGGCATTCCCCTGCTGCTGGCCAGCGACAACGTGCAGGACCCGTTCTGCCGGCTGGGCAGCTATGACCCGATCGATGCGCTGGCTGTCGGGGCGCTCGTGGGCCAGTTGCCCGATCCCTTCGACACCTGGTCCGAGGCGCTGTGCCGGGCCGACTGGCTGGACCGCGAGCCCCGTGGCGGGCGCGGGCTCGTCGGCGCGGCGGCGGACCTGGTCCTGTTCGTGGACGCCGACGCGCACGGCTTCCCCTCGCGCGGCGCGCGCCGCGTGGTGCTGCGCGACGGCTGCCTCACCCACGGTGCGCCACCGCCCGCCTGGCTGGCCGGTGCCGGCGCGACCGCCCCCACCCCGGCCCATTCCTGAAGAACCCCGAGAGACCCCCATGCTGCACGGCTACATCCCGCCCCACCGCTTCCTGCCCTACCTGAGCTGGACCGACATCAACGAACTGCCCGAGCGCGAGGACACCGTGATCGTGCTGCCCTGCGGCGCCATCGAACAACACGGCCCGCACCTGCCCTGCTCGGTGGACAGCGTGATCGCCTCCGGCGTGATGGGCGAGGCCCTGCGCCGCCTGCCGGCCGACGTGCGCGCCTTCGCGCTGCCGCCCATCACCTACGGCAAATCCGAGGAGCACCTGCACTTCCCCGGCACCATGACGCTGAGCGGCACCACGCTGCTGTCCACCATCGTCGAGATCGGCGAGTCGGTCTACCGTTCGGGCTTTCGCAAGCTGCTGTTCGCCAACGGCCACGGCGGCCAGCCGCAGGTGCTCGAGATGGCCGCGCGCGAACTGCGCCTGCGCCACGGCGACTTCGTGGTGGTGCCGCACGGCGTGTCGCGCCTGCCCAGCGCGGCCAGCCGCCAGGTCAGCGAGCAGGAGAAGAAGCTGGCGATGCACGCCGGCCATTCCGAAACCGCGCTGATGCTCGCGCTGGCGCCCGAGACGGTGCGCATGGACCGCGCGGCCGCCAACTTCCCACCGCCCTTCCCCATCAAGCTGCTCTCACCCGACGGCCGCCCGGCCTGCGCCTGGACGGCGCGCGACTTCGGCCCCTCGGGCGTGATCGGCGACCCCACCTCGGCCACGCGCGCGCAAGGCGAGGAAATCCTCGACACGCTGGCCGACAGCTGGGTCCAGGCCCTCACCGAGCTCTACCAGCTGCGCTGGCTGGTGCGCGAGGAAACCACCTGGGAGCGCGGCCACCACACGGGCCACGTGCAAGCCACGCCCCACTGAACCGAGCGCCCACCCCGCCCCGTGTTTTCCGCCCCCGTGTTTTCCGCCCCCGGTCCCTGCACCGATCCGTCCGACCTCACCAGGAGCC
>NZ_DATIGV010000179.1:0-71305 GCF_035481345.1 Hydrogenophaga sp.
GTCTCGAACCTCGTGCTGCTGGTCTTGCTGCTGCTGTGGCTGGCCTCGTGGCGGCACCGCGAGACCTGGGCGCTCATGCGCCGCACGCCCATCATCTGGTGGCTCGCCGGCCTGTACCTGCTCGTGCTGCTGGGCCTCACCTACACCAGTGCCACCAGCGAATGGACCACGCTGCACCTCTCGAAGTACGCGCGGCTCCTGTACGCAGTGGCCCTCATCGGCCTGCTCTGGCAAGACGAGCGCGCGCAGAAGCTGGCCCTGCGCGGCTTCGTCGCGGCCATGCTGATCACGCTCGCGTCCACCTGGCTCAACGTGTGGTTCCTGCTGCCCTGGTCGGTCAGCCAGGACCTGGGTTGGGGCGTGTCGCACCATGTGTTCGGCGACTACATCACCCAGAACGTGATGATGAGTTTCTTCGCCATCGTGGCGTTGCACTTCGGCCGCACCAGCACGCGGCCCGCCGTTCGGGTGTTGTGGTTCTTGATCGCCGTGCTCGCCATGATCAGCATCACCCACCTCTCGAAAGGGCGAACCGGCTTCGTGCTCGTGGTCATCGGGTTGATCGCCTATGTGCTGGCCACGGTGCGCGGCCGGTGGCTGGTCCTGCTGCTCGCGGGCGTCGTCACCGTCGCCGGCATCGCGTTCGCCTCGTCGGACCTGCTCCAGGCACGCTTCACCTCAGCCTACCAGCAGGCCCTGAACTACCAGGCCGACCCGCTGTCCGCCATCGGACATCGCATCCACAACTACACCACCACCGCCGAACTGATCGCCCAGGCCCCCATCATCGGCCACGGCACCGGCGCCTACCACGTGCGGGTCTGCGACGTGATGCCCGACCCCGCCACCTGCAACACCTACACCTGGCACCCGCACAACCAGTTCCTCTTCCTGGGCGCGGACCACGGTGTCATCGGCATGTTGCTGTATGGCGGCATCTTCGCGTGCATGTATCTGGTGGCGTGGCGCTCGCGCTCTCCCATCGGCCGCCCCTTGCTGCTGGTGCTGACCACGCTCATGCTGCTGGACAGCCTGGTGAATTCGCCGCTGTGGAGCTCGCGGGAAAGCCAGTTCTTCATGTACATGCTGGCGCTGTTCATCTGCATCGCCTCGAGCCGCGGCCCGCTGGCCCGCCAGGAACCTCGGGCCACCGAAGGCAGTCACACCAGTCCCCAGTGATAGCCGGTCGCCGCTCGCGCGGAACGAACCCGCCATGATCATCGCCTTCCACTCCAACCAGATCTCCCGGCAGGGCACGGAGGTCGCGCTGTACGACTACGCGGACGCGGCGCAGCGCGTGCTGGGGCACCGCGCCGTGATCCTGCACGACGCCTCGAACCCCAACAACGTGCCCGAGGCGATCGAGAAGTTCAAGGACCGCTTCGACGTGCTCGCCTACCGCGAGCGCTCCGAACTCGACGACCTCATCCAGTCCAGCGGCGCCGCGCTGATGTACGCGATCAAGTCGGGGCGGCGCGACGGCCTGCTCTCCCAACGCGTGCCCACCATGGTGCACGCGGTCTTCCCCACCTCGCCGTTCGAGGCGCACGGCGCGGCATTCGCCTACATCTCGAGCTGGCTCAGCAAGGGCTGCTCCGGTGGCGTGATTCCCGCCGTGCCCCACATCGTTCAACTGCCGGCCGGCGACGGCGACCTGCGCGAGCGCCTGGGCATACCCGCGTCGGCCCTGGTGCTGGGGGGCATGGGCGGGGCCAAGAGCTTCAACGTGCCGGCGGCCCAGGAGGGCCTGCGCCAGGCGCTGGAACAGCGCGAGGACCTCTGGTTCATCGCCTTGAACCTGGAGCCGTTCCTGGATCACCCGCGCGCCGTGTTCCTTCCCGGCACCAGCGACATGCCGCTCAAGGCGCGCTTCGTCGACACCTGCGACGCGATGCTGCACGCCCGCGCACTGGGCGAGTCCTTCGGCCTGGCCTGCGGCGAATTTTCCGTGCGCAACAAGCGCGTCATCGCCTACGCGCACAGCAAGCACCGCCATCACATCGAGGTGCTCGGCGACGCCGCGCTGCTTTACCACGACGCGCCGAGCCTGCTCGAGCTGATCCGCCAACTCAACCGCGAGAGCCTGCGCTCGGGCCACTGGGACCGCTACACCGAGCGCTACAACGCCGAGCGCGTGATGGGCGAATTCGATCGTCACCTGATCCAGCCGGCATTGGGCAAGCGGCCCGGCGACGGGCCGGGCTTTCGCCTGGGCTGGCGGCACCGGCTGGCCTACCTGCGTTTCAAGCTGACGATGAAGCTGGCTTAGCGGCGAGCCAGCGCGGCGCCTTGCTCCAGCTTGTCGTAGCGCAGCGCCGCGTAGCGGAAGAAGCACTCCAGGGCGATGAAGAAGCAGAAGAGAAAGCCCTCGGGGCCGCAGAGGAAGCCGCGGCGGATGATGTAGAGGCGAATGAAGATGGCGGTGGCCGAGGCCATGCCCCGCAGCACGCCGCCGCGCCGCCCCTTCTCTGCGCGCTTGGCCGCGCCCAGTTGCACGTACTGCGCCAGCTTGAGCAGGCTGCCGTAGACGGTTTCGCGCGAGTAGTGGAGCAGGCGGTGGCGGAAGCGGCGCACGGGAACGTCGGACCGCTTGAGCACGCCGCCCTCGTGCACCACGCCGTCGAAGTGGCTGAGGGTCTCGGTGCGGAACAGGCGACGGATTCCGCCAGTGGACTTCATGAGCGTCAGGGGCCGCCCATAGGCCACCTGGTTCCACTGCACCTCCCACACGGCGTCCTCGCCCGAATGCACCGCATCGAGGATCTCGCGGGCCAGCTCGGGCGGGATGATCTCGTCGGCATCGAGAAAGAAGATGTAGTCGCAACGCACGTACTGCAGCAGCCGGTTGCGCTGCGTGGCGAAGCCCTGCCAGTCGGCGTGCAGGTGAACCTCCGCGCCCGCCGCGGCGGCGGCCTCGCGCGTGCTGTCGGTGCTGCCGCTGTCCACCACGACGATCTGATCGGCCATGCGGGCCGAGGCAATGCAGGCCGCGATGCGGTGGGCCTCGTTGACGGCCAGGATGCCGATGCACAGGGTCGGGCGTTTTTCAGCCTCTGTTGTCATGTGGTCTCCATTGGATCAGCCTCATCCGGCGCCAGGCCATGCACACAGGTACGGCAATCCGTATCAGGCGGGGGCGGGTCGGCATGGACTGGGCGCGATGTTATCCGCGCAAGCAACCATCCCATCGGGGCGACCTTTTGTCGACCCAACTGCGAGCGGTGTGGCATTCGCATGGACCAGTGGGAACGCGGCGGACGCGATGGCGACTCAGGCGCCCCACCGGTGTGTCCACGCCGAGCCAACACGAGCCCACGCCATGAACCTCTCCACGCTGAAGACCGCCTTCAAGTTCCCCAAGAAAACCCCCGTTGCGGCAGAAAAATTCAAGACCGGTAACGTCCCAACGCCAGAACGGGCGTCGCATGCCGCCCAGCGGATCCAGTCTCCCGAGGACTTTGCCGTCGTCGCTACGGAACTGTCCCTTCGCCCAGTGCAGGCCTGTCAATGGATCAAACGATGCCCGAAAGACCTGAAAGCGGACTTGATGCTGCATCTCGTGGCGAACTGCAAGCCCGCATTGGATCACTTGCCCAAGGAGGCACGTGCCAGTTTCAGGGCCTCGCTGCGCTGGGCGGGCAAACATCTCATCCAGCATCGCCACGCTGAATTCGCGCAGTTCGTGCAGGCAAGCCCGAAATGGGCGCGCCGAAAAGTCGCCTCGATCTGCCTTGAACTTCCGCAGGCCATATCTCCGAATGAGGCGGTGCCGCTCATGAGAGCCGCAGGAATGACCGACTTCGACATCCATCAAGCCATCTTGCGCGCGAGCCAGCACATCGCCGAATCGCTGCCCGATGGTGTCAGAGGTGCCATGGAATGGTACGAAGTGGCGCATGACTTGAGCTCGTCGGCGGTCGGCGGCGCATGCAGGGCGCAGCTTCATTCGCCGCAAATGATCGTATTCGGCCCGGACGTGCTGAATCTGAATATGAAGGTACAACGCCCGATGATCGCTTGCTATCAACTCGCCACACAGTTTGCGCGAGATGTCGGCAAGCAATCCTTGCATATGAAGCACTTCTCAAGCCAGGAAGCCATCGCAAAGCACGTAGAAATCACCCGCTATTCCGACACGATCCGGTATGCGTCCCTGGCCGGTGAAAACATTCTGCTGTCCAACCACGACCTGGGGCCCATCCTGTCCGGGCAGATCCAGGGCATGCGCAACCGCGAGGAAAGCCAGTGCGCAGTGGTCGTCAAGGTCTGTACCCCGATCAGAGGTCTTCATGTCATGACGCTGGCGCTGGATATGCTGCCTTCCCGCCGGGCTTGCGTCGTCACGTTGTTCGATCCGTATCGCACCAATGTGGTGGTGCGCCACCTGGTGGACTGCGACGATCCTTTGCAAGGGATCACACTGCATTCCTACATTGACGCCTGCATCACCCCGGAGGGTCTCTCTTCCGGGGAAATAGTGGCGCATGACGGCATTGTCCTCTTGCACCTGTTCGGTACCAGCCACCCCGCGGGGGCCCTGCCGCAGCACAAGTCGTCCGTCGCCCTGAAGATTGATGGCAACTGCCCGATGAACGCGGAATCCTTCTTCTTTCTGATGGAGAACAACTACGCCGCTGCCATCAAAGATCGGGCTGAGTCGTTGCTCGACACGTCGGACCACAACACCCTCGATGAGATACTGACCGCCTCAGTGGAGGGATTCAGCAACTCCCTGGGAGCCGCCCTTGAACTGGGAAATGCCGACGCGATCGTCCAACTGCGCGAGTTGCTGACGAAACAGAACAGTACTGCTCTGACGGCAACGCTCACCCTGCAAGCCGCGCATGAGTTGATCAAGGCTTGTATCAATGGCCACGAGTCTGCCGTGCGGGCATTTATCGGCATCGCGCGAACGCTGCCACTGGATGAGAGATTCGAAATCCTGAAGCGTTGCAGGTCGATTGCCGGGGGTTTTCCCTACAGCATGCGCGGCTATCAGCAGCAGTTCCCGCCGAGTTACTTCGACATCAAGGGCACGCTATCCGACGACGTCAAGGACGAACTTGATGCGGTGCTGTCTGGCAAGTACGATTAAGGGCGCGCCAGACCCACCTCGTGCCCCGCGTCGTGGCGCAGCGCGGCGTAACGGGAAAAGGTCTCCAGCGCAATGAACAGCGCGTACAGGAAGCCCGGTCCGCCGCTCAGGGGCGGCCTCAGCCCTGTGGCCTCCAGCGCACCAGTCCCATCCAGCGCCCCGCCATGCGCGCCAGCAGGCGCGGCGACCAGGCGATGGCGCGCAGCGGTAGCGCGAGCGTGGTGCCCAGCAGCACGCGCCAGCGCTGGCGCCGCGCCTGGTCCGGCGATCGGTGCTTGGCGGTGTAGATGAGCTTGGACTGCGCGTGGTGGTAGCCGCGCAGGTACTCGCTCTTCCAGGGCGTCTTGCCCTTGACCGAGCCGCGCGCGCGGTGCACCGCCGCCACGGCGGGCCACACCAGCAGCGGGCGCTGGTGCTGGAACAGGCGCAGGCACAGGTCATCGTCCTCGTAGTAGAGGAAGAAGCGCTCGTCGAAAAAGCCCACGCCCTCGAATCGAGAGAGGCGAAACAGCATGGCCGCGCCCACCACGAAACCCACGCAGGCCGGGCCGTCGGCACCGGGGCCGCGCGAGGGCCACAGCGTGCTGGGCCAGCGGTAGTTCACGTCGGGCCGGCCGGGCGCGCCTTCGAGCTGCGGCGCGACGATGGCCGCCTCGGGCATCGCCTGCGCGGCGCGCACGAGATCGCGCAGGCCATCGGGCGTGACCTCGCAATCGGGGTTGAGCAGGAAGGCAAAAGGCGTCTTCACCTGCGCGATGGCGCGGTTGTTCGCCGTGCCGAAGCCCAGGTTGCGGCCGTGCTCCAGCACCACGGCCTGGGGCCAGCGCGCGCGCACCTGTTCGGGCGTGCCATCGCCGCTGCCGTTGTCGGAGACGACGATGTGCGGGCAGTGGGCAAGCAGGCCGTCGAGCGCGGGAAGGCAGTGGGCGCTGTGGAACGTCACCAGCACCACGGTGACCTGGTCGAACAGGTCGTCGTCACGCGTGTTCAATGCGCGCTCGCACCAAGGACGGCGTCGGGCTTGGCCTGCTTGAGCAGATCGAGCATGGCTGCCTCGATGCGGTGCAGCGCCTCGGGCGTGTGGCCCTCGAAGCGCAGCACCAGCACCGGCGTGGTGTTGGAGGCGCGGATCAGGCCGAAGCCGTCGGGCCAGTCCACGCGCACGCCGTCGATGGTGGAGACCTTGGCCGGCGCGTCGAAGCGCGCCATGCCCACCAGCGCCTTCACCACCGCGTGCGGCTCGCCCTCGGCACAGGCCACGTTGAGTTCGGGCGTGCTGTGACTGGTGGGCAGGCCGTCGAGCACGGCGTTGGCGTCGGGGTGGCGGCTCAGGATCTCCAGCAGGCGCGCGCCCGCGTAAGTGCCGTCGTCGAAGCCGAACCAGCGCTCCTTGAAGAAGATGTGGCCGCTCATCTCACCACCCAGGGGGCTGTCCAGCTCCTTCATGCGCGCCTTGATGAGCGAGTGGCCGGTCTTGTAGATGTGCGGCACGCCGCCCGCCGCCTCGATGGCCGGGCCCAGGCGCTGCGAGCACTTCACGTCGTAGATGATGGCGCCGCCGGGCACGCGGGAGAGCACATCCTGCGAGAACAGGATCATCTGGCGGTCGGGGTAGATGTTGTTGCCGCCCTTGGTGACGATGCCCAGCCGGTCGCCGTCGCCGTCGAAAGCCAGGCCCAGTTCGGCGTCGGTCTCGGCCAGGGTGCGGATCACGTCGCGCAGGTTCTCGGGCTTGCTCGGGTCGGGGTGGTGGTTGGGGAAGTTGCCGTCCACCTCGCTGAAGAGCTCAATCACCTCGCAGCCCAGCGCACGGAACAGCGCGGGCGCCGAGGCACCGGCCACGCCGTTGCCGCAGTCCACCACGATCTTCATCGGCCGCGCGAGCTTCACGTCGCCGACGATGCGGTCGCGGTAGGGGCCGGCCACGTTGACGTGGCGCACGCGCCCGCCCTCGGCGCGCTCGCCGCCGTCGCTTTCGATGAGCTGGCGCAGCGCCTGGATGTCGTCGCCGTAGATGGCTCGACCACCCATCACCATCTTGAAGCCGTTGTAGTCCTTGGGGTTGTGGCTGCCCGTGACCTGGATGCCGCTGTGGCACAGCGTGGCGGCAGCGAAGTACAGCATGGGCGTGGTGACCATGCCCACGTCGATCACGTCGATGCCCGCGGCCACCAGGCCACGGATGAGCGCGGCCGACAGCGACGGCCCGCTCAGGCGCCCGTCGCGGCCCACGGCCACGGTGCGCTCGCCCTGGCGGCGCGCCACGGTGCCGAAGGCCAGGCCCAGGGCTTCGGCCACGCGCTCGTCCAGCGTGCTCGGCACGATGCCGCGCACGTCGTAGGCCTTGAAGATGGAGGCGGACACTTGCATGCAGGGGCTCCCGGGATGAATTGGCAAAAGCGGGCATTGTAGGAAGCGGGGGCCATACCCCTGTTACAGGATCATGTCCGGAAACGGCGAGTCCACTCGGAGCAAGCGGCCTACCATGCCCCCCATGGACACCCCAACCCCCACCGACGACGACGCCCGCTACCTTGCCCTGTGCGCGCGCGACGCGCGCTTCGATGGCCGCTTCTTCACCGGCGTCACCTCCACCGGCATCTACTGCCGCCCGGTCTGCGCGGTGCGCGCGCCGCGGCGCGCCAACTGCCGCTTCTTCGACCACGCGGCCCAGGCGGAGCGGGCGGGTTTCCGGCCCTGCCTGCGCTGCCGGCCCGAACTGGCGCCGCTGTCGCGCGCCTGGTCCACGCAGGACGCGGGCGAGCTGCTGGTGCAGCACGCCACGCGCCTGCTCGACGACCCCGCCCAATGGGTCGGCGAGGACGGCCCCGCCATGCAGCGCCTGGCCGCGAAGCTGGGCGTGAGCGATCGCCACCTGCGCCGCGTGTTCGAGGCGCACCTGGGCGTGTCGCCGCTGCAGGTGCTGCACACGCGCCGCCTGCTCGCCGCCAAACAATTGCTCACCGATACGCGGCTGAGCGTGAGCGCCGTGGCCGCCGCCAGCGGCTTCTCCAGCCTGCGCCGCTTCAACGCCGCGCTGCTGGAGCGCTACGGCCTGAGCCCCACGGCCATGCGTCGGCGCGGCACCGACGCATCCGGTAGCCACGCCGTGGCGCTGGGCTGGCGCCCGCCGCTGGACGTGCCCGCGCTGCTGGCCTTCCTGGACGCGCGCCGTCTGCCCGGGGTGGACGCGATCGACCTGGGCCAGCAGCGCTACTGGCGCACGCTGCGCCTGCACACGCCCTCGGGCGCGCACACCGGCTGGTTCGGCCTGCGCTTCGAGCCCGAGCGCCACCGCGTCTGGCTGCACGCCAGCGACGGCCTGTTGCCCGCCCTGCCCACGCTGATCTGGCGCGTGCGCGCGCTGTGCGACCTGGACGCCGACCCGCACGCCATCGACGCTGTGCTCGGCGCGCACTTCCCTGGCGGCACGGCCCTGCGCGTGCCGGGCGCGATCGACGGCTTCGAGCTCGCCGTGCGCGCGGTGCTGGGGCAGCAGGTGACAGTGGCGGCGGCGCGCACGCTGGCCGGGCGGCTGGTGGCGCGCTTCGGCGAACCGCTGGAGACGCCCGACCCTGTGCTCAACCGCCTGTTCCCTACGCCGCAGGCGCTGGCCGGTGCCAGCGCGGACGAGTTGGGAGCGCTGGGCATCGTGCGCCAGCGCCAAGGCGCCATCCAGGCGCTGGCGCGCGGCGTGGCCGAGGGCACGCTGGACCTGGGCCCGCACGCCGACCTGGCCACCACCACGCAAGCGCTCACCGCCCTGCCCGGCATCGGCCCCTGGACGGCCCAGTACGTCGCCATGCGCGCCCTGCGCTGGCCCGACGCCTGGCCCGCGGCCGACATTGCCCTGCACCACACCCTGGGCCTGAGCGGCACGCCACGCGAGCGCGAACGCGCCTGCGAGGCGCTGGCCCGGGCCTGGCAACCCTGGCGCAGCTACGCCGTGCTGCGCGCCTGGGCCGGCCTCTACCGCCCGGCCGCCGTCCCCACCGCCCAACCCGAAGGGAGCCCCTCATGAAACTGCCCGCCACTCTCATCCGAACCGACATCGACACGCCCCTGGGCCCCATGCGCCTGGCGGGCACGGACCGCGCCCTGGCCGGCGCCTGGTTCCACGGCCAGCGCCACGCGCCCGACCCGGCGCTGATGGCCCGCTGGCGGCCCGACCCGGCCCACCCCGTGCTGCGCGAGGCGGCCGCGCAACTGGCCGACTACTTCGCCGGCCGGCGCCGCGTGTTCGAGCTGCCGCTGGACCTGTCCTTCGGCACGCCGTTCCAGAGCGCCGTGTGGCGCGCCCTGTGCGGCATCGCCGCCGGCAGCACACTGAGCTACGGCGCGCTCGCCCAGGGCCTGCAGGCTGCGAACGCGGTGCGCGCGGTCGGCGCGGCCGTGGGCCGCAACCCGCTGAGCGTCATCGTGCCCTGCCACCGCGTGCTCGGGGCGCGCGGCGAGCTCACCGGCTATGCTGGCGGACTGCCCCGCAAGCAGGCCCTGCTGCGACTCGAGTCGGCCGGGTTGCCCCTGCCGACGCCCACCCTGGTACCCGCATGACGCCCCTTCTGCTGCTCGAATTCATCGCGCTCGCCGCCCTGTGGGGCGCGTCCTTCCTGTTCATGCGCCTGGGCGCCGCTGAATTCGGCCCAGTGCCCACAGCCGGGCTGCGCGTGGGCATCGCGGCGCTCTGCCTGCTGCCGGTGTTTTTGAAGGCGCCCGTCTGGGCCGACTTCCGCGCGCGCTGGCGCGCCATCTTCGTGGTCGGCCTGCTCAATTCGGGCCTGCCCTTCCTGCTGTTTTCGTTCGCGGTGCTGCACATTCCCACGGGTATCTCGGCGATCCTGAACGCCACCGTGCCGCTCACGGGCGCGCTGGTGGCCTGGCTGTGGCTGAAGGACCGCCCGGGCGGCTCGCGCGTGCTGGGGTTGGTGATCGGCTTCGTGGGCGTCACGCTGCTGGTGCTGGGCAAGTCGGGCGTGGACGCGCAGGGCATGGTGAGCGCAGGCGGCCAGGCGATGTCGCTGGTGGCCATGGGCGCCTGCCTGCTGGCCACGCTCTGTTATGGCATCGCGGCGAGTTTCACCAAGCGTTACCTCACGGGCGTGCACCCGCTGGCCTCGGCCACCGGCAGCCAGATGGGTGCGGCGCTGGCGCTGGTGCTGCCCATGGTGTGGCTGTGGCCGGCGCAGCCGGTGAGCCCGGGCGCATGGACCGCCGTGCTGGCCCTGGCCGTGCTGTGCACGTCCATCGCCTACATCCTGTACTTCCACCTCATCGAACGCGCCGGCCCGGCCAAGGCGCTCACCGTGACCTTCCTGATCCCGGTGTTCGCGCTGGTCTACGGCGCGGTGTTCCTGGGCGAGGTGGTCACCGCCTGGATGGTGGGCTGCGGCTTGGTGATCGTGGCGGGCACGGCGCTGTCGACGGGGCTGGTGAAGCTGCGGGCGCTGGAGCGGCGGGCCGGCTGAGTCGAGTCGTGCCCCGCGGGCTCTCGCGCGGGGCACGGCCCACCGGGTCAGTTCAGGCGCGCCAACGCGGCGTGCTGCAGGTGCAGGTAGCGCTCGTCCGCCCGGCCCAATTCCACGGCGTGCTCGTAGGCCTGTTGTGCCGCTTCGTCTTCGCCGAGCGCCGAGCAGCATTCGCCCATGCGGAAGGCCGAGGGCGCGTGGGTGGCGTCCTGGCCCAGGGCCAGCAGGTACATCACCGCCGCCTCGCGGTGGCGCTTGAGCTTTTGCAGACACAGGCCGGCAAGGTAGGCGTATTTGACCGAACGCGCCTCGTGCGCGACCAGGGCCAGGCTCACCGGCAAGGCGCGTTCGTAGTCCTTGGCGTCGTAGAGCTTCAGCGCGACGGCGTACAGGGCCTCGTAGTCGTCGGTGGTCATGCCGCGCAGATCGCCGGCGCTGTGGCCGGCCTGCAGGGCGTCCGAGCATTGGTCGGCAAAGGCCTGCATGCCTGCCAGCGATTGGCAGGAAGCGGCGATGGCGCCTTCGATGACGGGATCGGGGTGGGTGGACAGAGAAAAGATCATGGCGGTTTGCGACCATCAAGTGTCCGATCGGCACCCCCGCTCGATCAGGAAACCGCCCCCTCCGATGACGATGGCGGCGAACAGGGTGAGGAGGACTGTCGTACCGGGATCGGCGGCTGAATCCGCCGACAGAGTGCCACCCATGATCCCGCCGCCCGTCAAGAAACCGCCCACCGCGCCCACCAAGCCCTTGGGCAGATCCTTCAGGCTGGGAAGTGATGGCAATGCGAGCGGCATGGAGCCGATCGGCGTGAGGCCATTGAGCTTCTTCCCCGCTTGCTCCACCACGTTCCCGTCCACGTCTTCGCGGTCCACCGTGTCCGTCTCCAGACGCACCGGGGCCTCTGGCTCGGTTCCCAGAACGTCTTCAGTCGGCTCGTTCAGCACCTTGTCGTTGTTGGGCACCTTCCCATACGTGTCCTGGTTGCCAACCGCGGTTGGGACGCCTGAATGTCCCGGAAGCCTGTTGCCGATGGAGTTTCGTCTTTCCATGTGTTTCTCCTGATGGGCGCGGCCCTGGCGTCGCGCATGAGCGCCGACTCCACGAACCACGGATGTGACAGCCTTCACCGCGGCCCTATGCCACGGCGCGCACGCGGGCGGCATGCCCGACGAGCGCCTCTGTGTGGCGCCGGTCCTTGCGGGGTTGCGGCCGTCGACAGCCCCATCAGGCAAACATAAAAAAAGGGCCCAACGAATGGGCCCTTGTGTGAGGCCGCGCCAGCGCGCGACCCGAGCGGGTGCCGCCAGCCTCAGGCCACCACCACCGCTTCCTGCCGCGTGCGTTGTTGCAGATGGGCCAGCGCCGCCTCCACCTGATCCACCAGCACCAGGCACAGGTCGCCCGGTTGCAGGCGCTCCAGCGCGGTGTCGATGGCCTTGAACTCGCCCTGGATCTCCAGCACCTCACGCGCCCGCGAGGCGCCCGCCAGGCCCTCGCGCAGCAGGCCGATCACCTCGCCGTCGGCGCGGCCGCGCTGGCAGGCGTCCTGGTACAGGATCACCTCGTCGAAGGCCTTGCCCAGGATCTGCGTCTGCTCGCGGATGTCCTGGTCGCGGCGGTCGCCAGCGCCACTGATGACGACCGAGCGGCGCTGAGCCGGCAATGCCTCGACGGCCTGAACCAGGGCGCGCATGGCGTCGGGGTTGTGGCCGTAGTCGGCGATCACCGTGGCGCCACGGTAGTCCATGACGTTGAAGCGGCCGGGCGCGTTGTGGGCGTCGTTGTGGAAGCTGGCCAGGCCACGGCGGATGGCGTCCCAGGACAGGCCCGCGCCCCAGGCGGCGGCGATGGCGGCCATGGCGTTCTCGACCTGGAAGCCGATCTGCCCGTTGCGCGTGATGGGAATGCCCGAGAGCTCGAAGCGCTCACCCAGTTCCTGCTGCTCGGCCACGATGGCCCCACCGTCCACGTAGACCACGCGGCGGCCCTGCGCGCGGTGCGTGGCCATCACCGGCTGGTGGCGGTCCTGCGCGAAGTAGATGACCTCGCCGGGGCAGTTGTGGACCATGTCGGCCACGATGGGGTCGGCCGCGTTGAGCACGGCGTAGCCGGTGGTGGCCACGTTCTGCACGATCACGCGCTTGAGCACGGCCAGGTCTTCCACCGTGGTGATGTAGTTCAGGCCCAGGTGGTCGCCCGCGCCCACGTTGGTGACCACGGCCACCTGGCAGCGATCGAAGCCCAGGCCCTCGCGCAGCACGCCGCCGCGCGCGGTCTCGAACACGGCCGCGTCCACGTCGGGGTGGGCCAGCACGTTGCGCGCGCTGCGCGGGCCGGCGCAATCGCCGCTGTCGGTCTGGTGGCCGTTGACGTAGACGCCGTCGGTGTTGGTCATGCCCACGCGCAGGCCACTGGCCGCCATCAGGTGGGCGATCAGGCGCACGGTGGTGGTCTTGCCGTTGGTGCCGGTGACGGCCACCACGGGGACGCGGCCGTCCTCGCCCGGGGGGAACATGTCGTCGATGACGGCCTTGCCCACGTCGCGCGGGTGGCCGTACGAGGGCGAGAGGTGCATGCGCAGGCCCGGCGCGGCGTTGACCTCGACCACGCCACCGGCCTGCTCCTCCAGCGGCTTGAGCATGGTTTCGCAGACCACGTCCACACCGCAGATGTCCAGACCGATCATCTGCGCCGCCGCCACGGCGCGGGCGGCCACGTCGGGGTGCACGTCGTCGGTCACGTCGGTGGCGGTGCCGCCGGTGCTCAGGTTGGCGTTGTTGCGCAGCACCACCCGCTGCCCCTTGGCGGGCACGCTGTCGGCCTGCAGGCCTTGCACGGCCAGGCTGCCCAGGGCGATGTGGTCGAAACGGATCTTCGTCAGCGCGGTGGCGTGGCCCTCACCGCGGCGCGGGTCGGCGTTGACGATGTCCACCAGCTCGCGAACGGTGTGACGGCCATCGCCCACCACCTGAGGCGGGTCGCGGCGCGCGGCCGCCACCAGGCGATCGCCCACCACCAGCAGTCGGTAGTCGCTGCCGGGCAGGTAGCGCTCGACCAGCACCGAGCCGTACCTGGCCGCGGACTCGAAGGCGGCGTCCAGCTGCTCGCGCGTCGTGATGTTGACGGTGACCCCCTTGCCCTGGTTGCCGTCGCGCGGCTTGAGCACCACCGGCAGGCCCACCTCGAGCGCGGCGGCCCAGGCGTCGTCGGCGTCGTGCACCGGCCGGCCCAGGGGCACGGGCACGCCGGCCGCCTGCAGCAGGCCCTTGGTGAGCTCTTTGTCCTGCGCGATGGATTCGGCCACGGCGCTGGTGCGGTCCACTTCGGCCGCCTGGATGCGGCGCGCGCGGCTGCCCCAGCCGAACTGGATCAGGCTGCCGCTGGTGAGGCGCCGGTAGGGAATGCCACGCGCCACCGCCGCGTTGACGATGGAGCCGGTGCTCGGGCCGAGGCGCTCGTCCTCGTCGAGTTCGCGCAGCTCGGCCACCGCGGCGGCCAGATCAAAGGCTTCGCCGCGCAGCACGGCTTCGATCAGTTGGTGCGCCAGTTCCAGCGCGCGGCGGCCCACGGCCTCTTCGCTGTACTGAACCACCACCTGGTACACACCGGATTCGATGGTGGACGAGGTGCGGCTGAAGCTGACCGGGCAGCCCGCCTGCGCCTGCAAGGACAGCGTGGCGACCTCCAGCACGTGGGCCAGGGAGAGCGACCCCCCCGCGCTGTGCAAGGCGCCCGGGTGCGGAAACTGCTCGCGCAGGCGCGCCTCGAAGCCCGGCAGGCTGGCCAGGGCGCGCTCGTTGTCGCCGCAATGCACCACGGTTTCGATGGCGGTGTGGCGGGTCCAGAGGTTGGGGCCGCGCAGGGCCCGGATGCGGGTGAGTTCCATCAGAGGCTCTTCTCGGCAAGGGATTCGGGGGTGACCACGGGTGTCGGCATGCGCCGGATCGGGGCGTGCGCGATCGGCGCCTCGCGATCGAAGGTGCGCAGGCCGGCGGCCATCAGGGCGGGCGAAATCTCCAGCGCCCAGGCGGCGGCCAGCGAGGCCAGCAGCACGGCGGTCTTGTCCTCGGCGGACACGCTGTCGCCCAGCGACACATCCTCCAGCGCCACCACCACGTGTTCCTGCTGACCGTCGCTGAGCACGATCTCGCCCTGGCGCAGGAAGACCGCGCGGCGGTACTGCGCCAGGTGCTCCACCAGCACGGGCAGCTCGGGGTCTTCGGCGTAGAAGATCACGTCGCCATCGCACAGCGACGCCATCTCGGCCACCACCGGGTCGGCGGCGTTGAGCACGGCCGCGCCATCGGGCAGCACGACGTCCACCTGGGTGCGCATCACCTTGAAGAGCTGCTCCACCTCCCGGATGTGACAAGCCGCCAGCGCGGCGCTGCCCGAGGCATCGGTCACCACGCCCACCTGGCAGCGGTCGTAGGCCAGGCCTTCGGTGACGATGGTCAGCGGGTCGTTCTCGAACACCGCCGTCTGCACGCCCCGGTTCATCAGCAGGCGCCGCGCGGCGTTGGCCTTGGAGAAATCGCCGTGCTGCAAGGGGCGCCGACCGAGGAACAGGCCCGCCTTGCAGGCCAGGCCCACCTGCGGGCCGTTCAGCGTGGCCAGCCAGGCCACGAGGCGCGCGATGGCAGTGGTGCCGCGGCTGCCCGCGACGCCCACCACCGGCACGCGGCCGGTGTCGCCGGGCACGAAGAGGTGATCGACGATGGCCCGGCCCACGGGGCGCGGCTGGCCGACGGCGGGCTTGAGGTGCATGAGCAGGCCCGGCCCGGCGTTGACCTCCACGATGGCGCCGCCCTGTTCGGCCAGAGGGCGCGAGATGTCCTGCGCCACCAGGTCGACGCCGGCGATGTCCAGGCCGATCACGCGCGCGGCCAGCGCCACCAGATGGGCGACCTGCGGGTGCACGTCGTCGGTGCAGTCGATGGCGAGGTTGCCGTTGCGCATGATCAGCACGCGCTGGCCGGCCGCGGGCACGCTGTCGATCGCCTGCCCTTGGCGCTGCAGTTCGACGGCCATCGCCGGGTATTCCTCGAGCCGGATGGCGTTGAGCGGGAAGTCCTCGTTGAGGCCGCGGCGCGGGTCGCTGTTGATCTGGCTGTCGATGAGCTGCAGCACCGTGCTGCGCCCGTCGCCCGTCACCCAGGCCTCGTCGCCGCGCGTGGCGGCGACCACGCGCCCGCCGACCACCAGCAAGCGGTGCTCCAGCCCGCGCACGAAGCGCTCGACCATCACCCCGCTGCCTTCGGCGTCGGCCACGGCGAAGGCGGCTTCCACGTCCTCCTGGCGCATCAGCTCCAGCGACACCCCGCGGCCGTGGTTGGCGTCGGTGGGCTTGACCACCACCGGCAGGCCGATGTCCTGCGCGGCCGCCCAGGCGGCTTGCGGGCTGTCGACCACCTGGCCTTCGGGCACCGGCACGCCGCAGGCCGCCAGCAGGCCCTTGGACAGGTCCTTGTCGCTGGCGATGCTTTCGGCGATGGCGCTGGTGCGGTCGGTCTCGGCCGTCCAGATGCGGCGCTGGCGCGCGCCGTAGCCCAGCTGCACCAGGTTGCCGTCGTTCAGGCGAATGTGCGGGATGCGGCGGCCGGTGGCCGCGTCCACGATGCTGGCGGTGCTGGGCCCCAGGCAGAGGTCGTCCACCAGCTCGCGCAGCTCATGCACGGCCGCGTCCACATCGAACGCGCCATCGTTGATGGCGGCCATCAGCAGCTCGTGTCCCAAGGTCAGCGCGCGCCGAGCCACCTGCTCGTCGCGGGCGCGGAACACCATCTTGTAGACACCCCGCTGCGGTGTGCTGCGTGTCTGCCCGAAACCCGTCTGCAGGCCGGCCAGGTTGAGCAGCTCGATCACCACGTGCTCGAGGATGTGGCCGGCCCAGGTGCCTTCCTGCAGGCGCTGCAGGAATCCACCACGCTCGCCGACACCGCAGTGGTGTTCGACGAGGCCGGGCAGCCAGGCCGTGAGGCGCTGGTACAGGCCGGGCAGCAGGTGGGAGGGGTGGTCTTCGAGTTCGCCGATGTCGATCCAGCTCTCGAGGACCGGGCGGTAGGTCCAGATGTTGGGGCCGCCCAGGTAGCTGACGCGCAAAAAGCGTATGGGATTCATCTTGGGTCTCTGTTCAGCGGCCGCGCGGCGGGGGTGCTGCGAACCGGGGTGGCCTGCATCCGGGACAATGCAGGGCACACCGCATCACAGCGGGCACACAACGGACCGATCCGCATTCAATGAACTCAACTTCACCCGAACTCAGGTCGGTGTTCAGTAACTTGCCGCAAACTTGGTCAGAGAAGTTGCGTGACCGGCTACTGCCCAACGAACACGTTTCAGGCTGGCTGCAGGTTGACCTCGATTCGAAATTGAATTTCTCGACCGGCGTGCTGGTGCTGACAACCCAACGTTTGTTGAGCTGGGAGACCGGCGGGGCCGATGCCGGCTGGCGTGAATGGCCCCTGGGGGCGGTATTGTGCTTGAAGCACAGCGATCATGCAGGGGTCGGTCAACTCAGTGTGCACAACGGCCAACAGCGGCTGGGCGTCTGGCGTTTCACCGTGTCGAACAACACGCCGGCCCTGCGCTTCAAGCGTGAATTCGAGCGCGTAAAAACCGCGTTTGATCGCGCGCAAACAATTGCTGCAATGCAAGAATCTGTCGCCGCCCCGACAGGTGCAATCGAGTTGTCGCCAAATCCCGAAAATGATTTGTCGCCGATCAGCGACAAATTAGCCGATGAACCCGAATTGCAAAACCCGCCGTCGACCTGGGTGCTATTGCGCCTGTGGCGATTCGCCCGACCTTATCAGAGCCAATTGGCGCTGGGTTTTCTGCTGACGCTGGCCTCCACCGCGGCGACCTTGGTGCCGCCCTATCTGACCATGCCCCTGATGGACGAGGTATTGATCCCCTTCCAGAACGGGCAGCGCATCGATCCCTGGCACGTGGCCTGGCTGCTGGGCGGCCTGCTGCTGGCGGCGCTGACGGCCTGGGGCCTGGGCTGGGCGCGCACCTACGTGCTGTCGCTGGTGTCCGAGCGCATCGGCGCCGACCTGCGCACCACCACCTTCGAACACCTGCTCGCGCTCTCGCTCGAGTACTTCGGCGGCAAGCGCACCGGCGACCTGATGGCGCGCATCGGATCGGAAACCGACCGTATCTGCGTTTTCCTCTCGTTGCACGCCCTGGACTTCGCCACCGACGTGCTGATGATCCTGATGACCTCGGTGATCCTGTTCAGCATCAACCCCTGGCTGGCCCTGGTCACGCTGCTGCCCCTGCCCTTCATCGCCTGGATGATCCACCTCGTGCGCGACCGCCTGCGCACCGGTTTCGAGAAGATCGACCGGGTGTGGTCCGACGTGACCAACGTGCTGGCCGACACCATTCCCGGCATCCGCGTGGTCAAGGCCTTCGCGCAGGAAAAGCGCGAGGCCGCGCGCTTTCGCGAGGCCAACCGCCACAACCTCGAGGTCAACGACAAGCTCAACAAGACCTGGTCGCTGTTCACGCCCACCGTCACGCTGCTGACCGAACTGGGCCTGCTGGTGGTGTGGGCCTTCGGCATCTGGCAAGTCAGCAAGGGCGAGATCACCGTGGGCGTGCTCACCGCGTTCCTGGCCTACATCGGGCGCTTCTACACGCGCCTGGACGCCATGAGCCGCATCGTCTCCGTCACCCAGAAGGCCGCGGCCGGCGCCAAGCGCATCTTCGACATCCTCGACCACGTCTCGAACGTGCCGGAGCCGGCGCAGCCAGTGAGCCGGCCCCGCATCGAGGGCGGCATCGAATTGAGTGGCGTGCATTTCCGCTATGGCAACCGCTCGGTCATCCGCGGCATGGACCTGCAGATCCGGCCCGGCGAGATGATCGGCCTGGTGGGCCACAGCGGCTCGGGCAAGAGCACCCTGGTCAACCTCATCTGCCGCTTCTACGACGTCAGCAGCGGCAGCATCCGCATCGACGGCACCGACGTGCGCGAGTTCGCCGTGGCCGACTACCGCCGCCACATCGGCCTGGTGCTGCAGGAGCCCTTCCTCTTCTTCGGCACCATCGCGGAGAACATCGCCTACGGCAAGCCCGGCGCCACGCGCGCCGAGATCGTGGCCGCCGCGCGCGCCGCGCACGCGCACGAGTTCATCCTGCGCCTGCCACTGGGCTACGACTCGCTGGTGGGCGAGCGCGGCCAGGGCCTGTCGGGCGGCGAGCGCCAGCGCATCTCCATCGCCCGCGCGCTGCTGATCGACCCGCGCATCCTGATCCTCGACGAAGCCACGTCCAGCGTGGACACCGAGACCGAGAAGGAAATCCAGAAGGCGCTGGACAACCTCGTGGCCGGGCGCACCACCATCGCCATCGCGCACCGGCTGTCCACGCTGCGCAAGGCCGACCGGCTGGTCGTGATGGACCGCGGGGAAGTCGTCGAGGTCGGGCCGCACGACGAGCTGATGGCGCGCGAGGGCGCCTACTGGCGCCTGTACATGGCGCAGCTTCGCAACGTGGACACGGAAGACGAGCCGGGCCTCGCCAGCCCCATCACCAACCCCACGGCGCACGGCGCCACGGCAGGCACGGCCTGATGGACACCGGAACCCAAGCCATGACCACCACCGACTGGACACTCCGCCGCGACCCGCAGGGCCCGCTGCAACTCACCACCGCGGGCGGCCAGGTGCACACCGGTGTGCTGCCCGTGCGCGCCTTTCCGCTGGCCGCGCCCGAAGAAGGCCTGTCGCTCGTCGGCAACGATGGGCATGAACTGCTGTGGATCGACCACCTGTCCACACTGGACGCCGCGACGCGCGCGCTGATCGAAGAAGAACTGGCGCCGCGCGAGTTCATGCCCCGCATCGAGCGCATCCTGAGCGTGTCGGGCTACGCCACGCCCAGCACCTGGGCGGTGGAGACGGCGCGCGGTCCCGCGCAACTGGTGCTCAAGGCCGAGGACGACATTCGCCGGCTCGACGGCGGGCGCCTGCTGATCGAGGACGGCCACGGCGTGCTGTTCGAGATCGCCGACCGCTTCGCGCTGGACCGGGTGTCCAAGCGCATCCTCAACCGCTTCCTGTGAACCGGCGTCGACGAAGCGCCGACAAGCGCTTCGGAAATGAAAAAAGCCTTGCTCAGCGTTGAGCAAGGCTTCTGGATCTGGCGGAGTGGACGGGGCTCGAACCCGCGACCCCCGGCGTGACAGGCCGGTATTCTAACCAACTGAACTACCACTCCTGGCAGGCGGCTTTCGTTCTTGCGAACCAAGTGCCACGACTTGTGCCTACTTGCCTTGCGGCTTGTTTGGCGACCCTACGGGGATTCGAACCCCGGTACTCACCGTGAAAGGGTGATGTCCTAGGCCTCTAGACGATAGGGTCATAACCTGGACGGAAGCCTCGCATTGTATCAGCGGCAGTGTCTGCTTTTCCTGCCGTCGCCACCATGCGCGACTTCGAATCTGTGGTGGAGGTAAGCGGGATCGAACCGCTGACCTCTTGCATGCCATGCAAGCGCTCTCCCAGCTGAGCTATACCCCCACAGGGTTCGCTGTTCCGTTTCGCCGATCACTCGGCGTTGCGTCCTAGCGAGCCTCGCATTATATGCCAGAAATTCAGGCTTTCCGCAGACGCGCGATCACGATGTCACGCGATTGCAGTTCCAGCACGGCATCGAGCGACGGCGTCTGCGCCGTGCCCATCACCAGCACGCGCACGGGCATGGCCAGTTGCGGCATCTTCAGGCCGTGCGCGGCCAGCACCGCCTTGAGCGCGGCCGAGATGGCCGCCTTGTCCCAGCTCGCCAGGTCGGCCAGTGCCGAGGCCAGCGCCGCCAGTGCCGGCTTCACGGCCTCGGTGATGTGCTGAGCGCGCTCCTCGGCGCTGGGGTTCACGTCGGCGTAGAAAGCCGCGGCCCAGTCGGCCAACGCCACGGTGGTGTCGCAGCGGTCCTTGAAGAGCCCGCAGATGCGCGGCAGGCGTTCATCGGCGGTGATGCCACGCTTCTTCAGTTGCTCGGCCACCAGCGGCGCGAGCGCCTCGTCGGCCATGGCTTTGAGGTGCTGGGCGTTCACCCAGCGCAGCTTGGCCTCGTCGAACTGCGCGGCGCTGCGGCCCAGGTGGTCAAGGTCGAACCACTCCAGGAACTGCGCGCGGCTGAAGATCTCGTCGTCACCGTGGCTCCAGCCCAGGCGGGCGAGGTAGTTCACCATGGCGTCGGGCAGGTAGCCCTCGTCGCGGTATTGCGTCACGGGCTTGGCGCCGTTGCGCTTGCTCATCTTCTCGCCCTGCTCGTTGAGCACGGTGGGCAGGTGGGCATACACCGGCGGCTCCTTGACGAGCGCGCGGAAGATGTTGATCTGGCGCGGCGTGTTGTTGACGTGGTCGTCGCCGCGGATCACGTGCGTGATCGCCATGTCGATGTCGTCCACCACCACGCAGAAGTTGTAGGTGGGCGTGCCGTCGGGGCGCGCGATCACGAGGTCGTCGAGCTCGTCGTTGCGGATCTCGATGCGGCCCTTGACCTTGTCGTCCCAGGCCACCACGCCGCCCTGCGGGTTCTTGAAGCGCAGCACGGGCTTGCCGCCTTCGGGCACGGGCGGCAGTGTCTTGCCGGGTTCGGGGCGCCAGGTGCCGTCGTAGCGCGGCTTTTCCTTCGCGGCCATCTGGCGCTCGCGCAGGGCGTCGAGTTCTTCCACGCTCATGTAGCAGGGGTAGACCAGGCCCTGGGTCTGCATCTCGGCCAGCACCTGCTTGTAGCGGTCCATGCGCTGCATCTGATAGAACGGCCCCTCGTCGTGGTCCAGGCCCAGCCAGGCCATGCCTTCGAGGATCACGTCCACTGCGGCCTGCGAGGAGCGCTCGAGGTCGGTGTCCTCGATGCGCAGGATGAAATCGCCTTTCTGGGAGCGCGCGAACGCCCAGGGATACAGGGCCGAGCGGATGTTGCCGAGGTGGATAAAGCCGGTCGGCGACGGTGCGAAGCGGGTGCGGATGGTCACGGCAGGGTGTCGAGGCCGCGCGAGAGATCGGCCTGCATGTCGTTGAGGTGTTCGAGGCCCACGGCCACGCGGATCAGGCCCTGACCGATGCCGGCCGCCTGGCGCTGCGCCTCGGTGAGGCGGCCGTGCGAGGTGCTCGCGGGGTGGGCGCACAGGGTTTTGGTGTCGCCCAGGTTGGTGGACAGCGAGAGCACGCGCAGCGAATCCAGCACGTGGAAAGCGCGCTGGCGGGCCTGGTCGGGATGGGCCGCCTTCACGTCGAAGGACAGCACCGCGCCGCCCACGCCCGACTGCTGCTTCATCGCGAGTTCGTGCTGCGGGTGACTGGCCAGGCCCGGGTGGTACACGCGCGAGACCGAGGGATGCGCCTCCAGCCAGCGCGCCAGCGCGAGCGCGCGATCGCTCTGCGCGCGCATGCGGATGTCCAGCGTCTCCAGGCCCTTGAGCACCACCCAGGCGTTGAAGGGCGCGAGCGTCATGCCCGCGCTCTTCAGCACAGGCAGGAATTTCTCGGTGACCATGGCCTGGCTGGCGCACAGGGCGCCCGCCATCACGCGGCCCTGGCCATCGAGGTACTTGGTGCCCGAGTGCATCACGATGTCGGCGCCGAAATCCAGGGGGCGCTGCAGCGCGGGCGTGGCGAAGCAGTTGTCCACGCACAGCAGCGCGCCGGCGTTGTGGGCCAGGTCGGCCAGGGCCCGGATGTCGCAGACCTCGGTGAGCGGGTTGGTGGGCGTCTCGGCGAACAGCAGCTTCGTGTTCGGGCGCAGCGCGGCTTTCCAGGCGGCCACATCGTCCTGCGGCACGAAGCTCGACTCCACACCGAACTTGCCCAGGTCGCTGCCGATGAGCTTGATGGTGGAGCCGAACATGGAGCGCGAGCACACCACGTGGTCGCCGGCCTTGAGCAGGCCCATGCACATCATCAGGATGGCCGACATGCCCGAGGCCGTGCCCATGGCGGCCTCGGCCCCTTCGAGGGCGGCGAGGCGGCGCTCGAAGCTGGTGACCGTCGGGTTGCCGTAGCGGCCGTAGGTGAAGCCGTCCTCGTCACCCGCGAAACGGCGGGCCGAGGATTCCGCCGAGGACTGCACGTAGCCGCTGGTGAGGTACAGCGCCTCGGAGTTCTCACCGTAGGGGCTTCGTTCGACGGCTTCGCGCACCGCCAGCGTGTCGCGGTGCAAGGACTTGCGCAACTCGTCGTTCAACTCAGGCCTCCTGGGCGTTCGGCAATGCAAGGCGCGAGGTGTCCTCTTCGCCTTCTTCACTCTGCGGGCGGCCCTGGTTGAGCCGTTCGATGTCCTGCGGCGTGATGTCGCCGGTGACGTAGACGCCGTCGAAACACGAGGCGTCGAAGCCGTCGAGCGCGCTGTTGAGCGAGCCCACGGCCTGTTTCATGCCATCCACGTCCTGGTAGATGAGCGCGTCGCAGCCGATGAGCTCGCGCACCTCTTCCACCGAGCGGCCGTGGGCCACGAGTTCCCCGGGCGTTGGCATGTCGATGCCGTAGACGTTGGGAAAGCGCACCGGCGGCGCGGCGCTGGCCAGGTAGACCTTGCGCGCGCCGGCGTCGCGCGCCATCTGCACGATCTCGCGGCTGGTGGTGCCGCGCACGATGGAGTCGTCCACCAGCAGCACGTTGCGGCCCTTGAACTCGCTGCCGATGACGTTGAGCTTCTGGCGCACCGACTTCTTGCGCACGGCCTGGCCCGGCATGATGAAGGTGCGGCCCACGTAGCGGTTCTTCACGAAGCCTTCGCGGTAGGGCAGACCCAGCAGGCGCGCGAGTTCCATCGCGCTCGGGCGCGAGGACTCGGGGATGGGGATGACCACGTCGATCTCGTTCGGTGGCACGGTGGAGATCACGCGCTTGGCCAGCGTGGTGCCCAGGTTCAGGCGCGCCTGGTAGACCGAGATGCCGTTCATGACGGAGTCGGGCCGGGCGAGATAGACGTACTCGAAGATGCAGGGCTTGAGCACGGCGTTCGGCGCGCAGCGCTCGGCGTGCAGTTCGCCCTCCAGCGTGACGAACACCGCCTCGCCGGGCTGCACGTCGCGTTCGAAGTTGAAGCCCGAGCCCTCCAGCGTGACCGACTCGCTGGCCACCATCACGCTGCCCTCGTGCCGGCCGATGCACAGCGGGCGGATGCCAAAGGGATCGCGGAAGGCCAGCAGGCCGTGGCCGGCGATCAGCGCCACCACCGCGTAGGAGCCCTTCACGCGCGCGTGCACGCCGCGCACGGCGGCGAACACGTCGGCCGGCTTGAGCGGCTCACCGCGCGTGCACTTCTCCAGCTCGTGCGCCAACACGTTGAGCAACACCTCGGAGTCGCTCTCGGTGTTGATGTGGCGGTGGTCGGTCTGGAACAGCTCCTGCTTGAGCGCGTGCGCGTTGGTGAGGTTGCCGTTGTGCACCAGCACCAGGCCGAAGGGCGCGTTCACGTAGAAGGGCTGGGCCTCTTCCTCGCTGTAGGCGTTGCCGGCCGTGGGGTAGCGCGCCTGGCCCAGGCCGCAGTTGCCCGGCAGCGCGCGCATGTTGCGGGTGCGGAAGATGTCGCGCACCATGCCCTTGGCCTTGTGCATGAAGAACTTGCGGCCCTGCTGGGTGACGATGCCCGCCGCGTCCTGGCCGCGATGCTGCAGCAGCAGCAGCGCGTCGTAGATGAGCTGGTTCACCGGGGTCTGGCTGACGACGCCGACGATTCCACACATGATGGTGTCCTTGGGTAGAGGTTCAGAAGTTCAGGGGATGTAGCGAGCGAGCGGGTCGGGCAACAGCGGCTTGGCCTGTTGCAGCGTGCCGCTGAGCGCGTTGGCGATGGGTGAGCCCTGCCACCACGCGGCCGATTGCATCTGCGTCATGGTGACGACCAGCGCGAGGGCGAGCAGGATGACCAGGCCACGAAGCAGGCCGAAGGCGCCGCCGAGCACGCGGTCCACGGGGCGCAGGCCCACGGTGTTGACGAATTTCTGCACCAGCCAGGCCACCAGGCCGCCGAGGAAAGCCACCGCGATGAAGACCAGCGCGAAGCCGATGGCCAGTTGCAGCGGCGGCGCAACCTTGTCGATGGGCAAGTACGGCACGACGTCGTCGGCGAAGGCCTGGGCGAAGAGAAACGCGGCCACCCACCCGAGCACCGACAGCACCTCGAACATGAGGCCGCGCCAGATGCCCAGCAGCACCGACAGCACCAGCAGCGTGAGCAGCACCCAGTCGGTCAGCAGCATGGAGCGCCCTCGGCTCAGAGCGTGAGGATGGCGGCCGGCAGGCCCAGCGCCTTGACGCGCGCGGCGGCCTTCTCGGCCTCGGCGCGGCTGTCGAAGGGGCCCACGCGCACGCGCGTGCGTTTGCCGTCGGACGTCTGCGCCACGTTGACATAGGTCTTGAGGCCGGCGCGTTCCAGCTTCTGCCGCGCCTCGCGCGCGCGGGCCTCGTCGGCAAAGGCGCCCACCTGAACGACCACGCGCTCGTTCGCGGCGGCGGCGGGCGGTTGCTGGCCACGCAGGAGCGCCTGGGCGCGCGCGGCCTCGGCGGCGGCGTCGCGCTTGGCGGGCTCGGGGGAGGGCGCGGGTGCCGGGGCGGGAGCCACCGGTGCAGGCGCGGGCGCGGGACTGGGCGCTGGCGCCGGTGCCGGGCTAGGCGCGGGGGCTGGGCTGGGCGCCGCAGCGGGGGCGGGCGAAGGCGTCGGCGCGGGGACTGGCGAGGGTGCGGGTGACGGCGAAGGCGTGGGCGCCGGGGCCGGTCGGGCCGCGCCCGCCAGCGGCGGCGCGCCGTCCCGGCCGGGGATCTCGATCGGGATGTCCACCGCGATCGGGCGCGGCTGGCTGTCGAACAGCAAGGGGAAGCCGATGACGCCGGCCGCGACCAGGATGCTGGCGCCGATGAGGCGGTGCCGCGCCCGGCGGCGCACCGCTTCGATGGTGGGAGGCGGTGCGGATGCGCTGCCCTGGGAGCCGGAGCGTGAGCTGATCATGGGGTCGCGAGGGCCTGGGTCGGCACGGTTCAGGCGGCGAGGTGCGGGGCCGCGAGTTTCGGCAATCCGTCCTGCAGCACACCACCGACGGTGTAGAACGAGCCAAAGACGACGATTCTATCAGCGGGGTCCACCGCGCCCAGGGCCGCGGCCAATGCCTCACGCGGGCTGGCGTGGGTACTGGTCTCTCGTGGAATGGCACCCGGCAGGGCCTCCACCAGGGGCCGCAGATCCGCGGCCCGGCTCGCGCGCGGCAGGGGCAGGTCGGTGAGGTACCAGCGGTCGATCAGCGGGGCGATGCGGGCGAGCATGGTGTTCAGGTCCTTGTCGGCCATGGCGCCGAACACCGCGTGCGTGCGCGGGTAGAAGCCCATGGCGTCCAGGTTGACGGCGAGCGCGGCCACCGAGTGCGGGTTGTGCGCCACGTCCAGCACCAGCGTGGGCCGCCCGGGCACGATCTGGAAACGCCCGGGCAACTCCACCAGCACGAAGCCGGTGCGCACGGCCTGGGCCGTAACGGGCAGGCGAGCGCGCAGGGTTTCGATGGCGGCGAGCACGCCGGCCGCGTTGAGCAGTTGGTTGGCGCCCCGCAGCGCCGGGTAGGCCAGGCCGCTGTAGCGCCGCCCGCCGCGCGAAGGGTGCGTGGCCCAACCCCACTGCTGCTGGTCGCCCGCGACGTGGAAGTCGGCGCCCACGCGCCAGAGGTCGGCGTCGATCTCGCGGGCGTGGTCGATCACGCTCTGCGGCACCGCCGGGTCGCTCACCACCACGGGGCGCCCGGTGCGCATGATGCCGGCCTTCTCGCGCCCGATGCTCTCGCGATCGGGGCCCAGCAGGGCCATGTGGTCGAGGTCGATGCTGGTGATGACAGCGCAGTCGGCGTCGAGGATGTTGACCGCGTCGAGCCGGCCGCCCAGGCCGACCTCGAGAATGGCCACGTCCACCGCCGCGCGTGCGATGACGCGCAGGATGGCCAGCGTGGTGAACTCGAAGTAGGTCAGGCTCACCTCGGGCTCGCCGCCCTGCCCGCGCCGCGCCACGTCCACCTCGGCCATGGCGGGCACCAGATCCTCGGCCGACACCACCTCGCCCGCGATGCGGCAGCGCTCCTCGAAGTGCACCAGGTGCGGCGAGGTGTACACGCCCGTGCGGTAGCCGGACTGCGTGTAGATGGACTCCAGCATGGCGCAGGTGCTGCCCTTGCCGTTGGTGCCGGCCACGGTGATCACCGGGCAGTTCAGTTGCAGGCCCATGCGCCGCGCCACGGTCTGCACGCGCTCCAGGCCCATGTCGATGGCCTGCGGGTGCAGGCGCTCGGCGTGGGCGAGCCAGTCGGCCAGCGTCACGGGATGGTCGGGAACGGGAATCTCAAGCATCCCGCGATTGTCCCACCCGCCTCCTGGCCCGACGGGGCTGACGGACAATCCGGCCATGATCACGCTGCATGGCATTCCCAACTGCGACACGGTGAAGAAAGCGCGCGCCTGGCTGGACGCCAACGGCCGCGAGCACCGCTTCCACGACTTCAAGAAGCAGGGCGTGCCCGAGGCCGAGCTGGACGCCTGGCTGGCCAGCGCCGGCTGGGAAACCCTGGTGAACCGCAAGGGCACCACCTGGCGCCAGCTCGACGACGCCACGCGCGCCGCCGTGGTGGACGCCGCCAGTGCGCGCCGCCTGCTGCTGGCGCAGCCCAGCCTGATCAAGCGGCCCGTGGTGCGCTGGAGCGACGGCGCTCTCACCGTCGGCTTCGACGCCGCCGACTGGGCCGGCCGGCGCTGAGCCACCCCCACCCCGCCCGCCCCGGGGCCGCGACCTAAAATCGCGGCTTTGCCTTCATCACGCCCCTCAGCACCATGAGCACCACCCAGATCAGCGGCGTCACCGTCGCCACCCAGGCCAACGTCTACTTCGACGGCAAATGCGTGAGCCACAGCCTCACCCTGGCCGACGGCACGAAACAATCGGTGGGCGTGGTCCTGCCGGCCGAGCTGACGTTCAAGACCGGCGCGGCCGAGATCATGGAATGCGTGGCCGGCGGCTGCGAATACCGCCTCGCGGGCAGCACCGAATGGAAGCGATCGGGCCCCGGCGAGCGCTTTTCCGTCCCCGCCAACAGCAGCTTCGACATCCGCGTGAGCGAGGCCTACCACTACATCTGCCACTTCGGCTGATCCCGCCACCCTCAGGACACCCGACATGGCCACCATCCTGCAACACCTGCCCACGCAACAGAAGGTCGGCATCGCCTTCTCCGGCGGCCTGGACACCAGCGCCGCCCTGCTGTGGATGAAGAAAAAGGGCGCCCTGCCCTACGCCTACACCGCCAACCTCGGCCAGCCCGACGAGGACGATTACGACGCC
This sequence comes from Hydrogenophaga sp., assembly GCF_035481345.1. GTDB lineage: Bacteria > Pseudomonadota > Gammaproteobacteria > Burkholderiales > Burkholderiaceae_C > Hydrogenophaga. The sequence goes on from NZ_DATIGV010000179.1 coordinate 27,895, forward strand.
ATCCCGCGCAAGGCCATGGCCTACGGCGCCGAGAAAGCCCGCCTGATCGACTGCCGCCTGCAACTGGCGCACGAGGGCATCGCCGCGCTGCAAAGCGGCGCCTTCCATATCAGCACCGCCGGCATCACCTACTTCAACACCACGCCGCTGGGCCGCGCCGTCACCGGCACCATGCTGGTGGCCGCCATGAAGGAAGACGACGTTCACATCTGGGGCGACGGTTCCACCTTCAAGGGCAACGACATCGAGCGCTTCTACCGCTACGGCCTGCTCACCAACCCGAGCCTGAAGATCTACAAGCCCTGGCTCGACCAGAGCTTCATCGACGAACTCGGCGGCCGCAAGGAGATGAGCGAGTTCCTCATCGCCAACGGCTTCGACTACAAGATGTCGGTCGAGAAGGCCTACAGCACCGACAGCAACATGCTCGGCGCCACGCACGAGGCCAAGGACCTGGAGCACCTGAACTCGGGCATCCGCATCGTCAACCCCATCATGGGCGTGCCCTTCTGGCGCGAAGACTGCGCGGTCAAGGCCGAAGAGGTGACGGTGCGCTTCGAGGACGGCCAGCCCGTGGCCCTCAACGGCCAGAGCTTCGCCAGCCCGGTGGATCTCATCATGAAAGCCAATGAGATCGGCGGTCGCCACGGCCTGGGCATGAGCGACCAGATCGAGAACCGCATCATCGAGGCCAAGAGCCGCGGCATCTACGAGGCCCCGGGCCTGGCGCTGCTGTTCATCGCCTACGAGCGCCTGGTCACCGGCATCCACAACGAAGACACCATCGAGCAGTACCGCATCAACGGCCTGAAGCTCGGCCGCCTGCTCTACCAGGGCCGCTGGTTCGACCCGCAGGCCATCATGCTGCGCGAATCCGCCCAGCGCTGGGTGGCGCGCGCCATCACGGGCGAGGTCACCATCGAGCTGCGCCGCGGCAACGACTACTCGATCCTCAACACCGACAGCCCCAACCTGAGCTACGCGCCCGAGCGGCTGTCCATGGAGAAGGTGGAAGACGCGCCCTTCACGCCGCTGGACCGCATCGGTCAGCTCACCATGCGCAACCTCGACATCACCGACACGCGCGCCAAGCTGGGTGTGTACACGCGCAGCGGCCTGCTCAAGGGCGGCGACGGCGTGGACATGCTCAAGCTGGGCAAGGACTGAGGCGCCCCTTCGCTTCCGGTCGAAGGGCCTGCCGGATGGCAGGCCCTTTTGCATGGCGCCCACAAGCCGGGGCAGCCATCAGACCCGCAGCAGACCGCGAAAGCCCCGGGCGGCGTAGTAGGACTGCACGCCGTTGTGGTACGTGAACACCCGGCCATAGCGTCGGTCGCCGAACAGCGCCCCGCCGAGCGCGCGCACCTCCTGCGGCGTCGCGATCCAGCTGGAGGTCTTCAGGTCGAACTCGCCCAGCGCCTGCAGAAGGCGGTACTGCGCCTCATCGAGCATCTCGATGCCCATCTCGGCCGCCATCTCCATGGCACTGCCCTGCGGCTTGTTCTCCTTGCGCGCGTCCAGGGCCTCGCGGTCGTAGCACAGGCTGCGGCGGCCGGTGGGCGTTTCGGCCGCGCAATCGCAGAACACGATCTTGTCGGAAGCCTTGTCGTGGCCGATCACGTCTGGCTCGCCGCCCGATGCCTCCATCTGGCGCAAGGACTCCAGGGCCTCGGGGCTCTTCTCCAGACGGGCCTGCACATCGTCCCAGGCCACGCCCTTGTGGCGGTTGCGGTGCTTGTCGAAGCGGGACTTCAAGGTCTGCAGCAGTTGGTCGCGCTCGGTCGTCTTCATGATGGTGTCACCCTTCATTGCCTCAGGATTTTTTCCATGGCCTTGCCCTTGGCCAGCTCATCGATCAGCTTGTCCAGGTAGCGGATCTTGCGCATCAGCGGGTCCTCGACCTCCTCCACCCGCACCCCGCAGACCACGCCCTTGATGAGCGCTGCATTCGGGTGCAGGCACGGGGCCTCGGCAAAGAAAGTCTCCAGGTCGTTGTCCCCGTCGATCTGCCGGCGCAGACCCGCGGCGTCGTATCCCGTCAGCCAGCGGATGATCTGGTCCACCTCTTCCCTGGTGCGCTGTTTGCGCTCCGCCTTCTGCACGTACAGGGCGTGAATCTTCGCGAAGCGGTACGAGAACACCGGGTGTCGGCCCATCGTCATGTCTCCCCTGAAGCGCACTCAGATCACCACCGGCTCCGGCTCCAGCCGGATGCCAAAACGCTCGTACACGCTGGTCTGGATCGCCTTCGCCAGCGTGACCACCTCGCCGCCCGTGGCGCCGCCACGGTTCACCAGCACCAGGGCCTGCTTGTCGTATACGCCCGCGTTGCCCACGCCGCGCCCCTTCCAGCCGCAGGCGTCGATCAGCCAGCCCGCGGCCAGTTTCACCGTGCCATCGGGCATGGGGTAGTGCACCACTTTCGGCTCGCGGGCGATGATGTCCGCGCACTGGTCCGGCGTCACCGTGGGGTTCTTGAAGAAGCTGCCCGCATTACCGATCACGGTCGGATCCGGCAGCTTGGCGCGGCGGATGGCGCAGATCCAGTCGAAGAGCGTCTGCGCATCGGGGCGGGTGTTGCCCGTCTCGGCGATCCTGCGCTCCAGGTCGGCATAGCCCAGCACCGGCGCCCAGGCCTTGGGCAGCCAGAAACGCACGCGCGTGATCAGCGCCCGGCCCGCCAGGCCGAAGTCGCGCGCGTCGGTGGGCAGGTGCTTGAACACCGAGTCGCGGTAGCCGAAGCCGCATTGCGCGGCGTCCAGCGTGAAACGCTCGCCCGTGCGCAGGTCGATGGCGTCGAGCGAGTGGAAACGGTCCTGCAACTCCACGCCGTACGCACCGATGTTCTGCACCGGCGAGGCGCCCACGGTGCCCGGGATCAGCGCCAGGTTCTCCAGCCCCGGCCAGCCCTGCGCCAGCGTCCATTGCACGAAGGCGTGCCAGTTCTCGCCAGCGCCGGCCTCCACCAGCCAGCCCTTGGGCGTTTCCTCGATCAGGCGACGGCCGGGGATCTCCACCTTGAGCACCAAAGGCCTCACATCGCCCGTGATCACGAGATTGCTGCCCCCGCCCAACACGAAGGGTGGCGCCTCGCGCGTGTGCTGCGCCCAGTCGTCGGACGCCCGCAGCGTGGCCAGGTCGGCCTCGTCGCGGATGCGCGCGAGACGGTGCGCCTTGGCCACGATGCCAAAGCTGTTGTAGGCCTGTAGCGGTACCTGCTTCTCGACTATCATGGCCGCGATTTTCTCACCCACTGCTCCCTCGCCATGCCCTCGTTCGACACCGTCCTCGAAGCCGATCTCGTTGAAGTCAAGAATGCCGTCGATCAGGTCGCGCGCGAGATCGGCACGCGCTTCGATTTCAAGGGCACCAGCGCCGCGATCGAACTGAAGGACAAGGAGATCACCCTGACGGGCGACGCCGACTTCCAGCTTCAGCAGATCGAGGACGTGCTGCGCAACAAGCTCGCCAAGCGCAATGTCGACGTGCGCTTCCTCGACATGGGCAAGGTCGAGAAGATGGGCGGCGACAAGGTCAAGCAGGTGGCCAAGGTGCGCAACGGCATTGCCACCGAAGACGGCAAGAAGATCCAGCAGGCCATCAAGGCCAGCAAGCTCAAGGTGCAGGCCGCCATCCAGGGCGACGCCGTGCGCGTGACCGGCGCCAAGCGCGACGACCTGCAGGCCACCATGGCCATCATCAAGAACGAGATGAAGGACCTCCCCCTGTCCTTCAACAATTTCCGCGACTGAGCATGCGGCGCGAGCTCGTCGCGGCGGTGCTGTGCAGCGCGGTCGCCATGGGCTTCGCGCAATCGGTGTCGCTCTCGGGCGTGTCGGGCAGCAAGGCCCTGGTCGTCATCGACGGCGGTGCGCCGCGCTTCATGGCGGCGGGTCAGGCGCATCAGGGCGTGCGCCTGGTGTCGGTGCAGGGCGATGCCGCGGTCATCGACATCGGCGGCAAACGCCAGACCCTGCGCTTGGGCGAGGCGCCCGTTCATCTGGGTGGCGCGGCGACCGAGGCGTCAGGCGGCCAACAGCGCGTGGTGCTCACGGCCGATGGCAGTGGCCATTTCATGCCCCAGGGCCAGATCAACGGCCGCGCGGTGCAGTTCATGGTGGACACCGGCGCCACGCAAGTCATCCTCGGCGAGTCCGAGGCCAAACGCATCAACCTCGACTACCAGCGCGGCCAGCGCGTGAACGTGCAGACCGCCAATGGCAGCGCCATCGGCTACCGGCTCACACTCGATTCCGTGCGCGTGGGCGACGCGCAGGTGCGCGCGGTGGGCGCCATCGTCCTGCCGCAACCCATGCCCTACGTGCTGCTGGGCAACAGCTTCCTCTCACGCTTCCAGATGCAGCGCAACAACGACCAGATGACGCTGGAGAAGCGTTACTGATGCATCAGGCCTGCGCGGCCGTCACCACGATCTCGATGCGGTACGCCGGGTTGGCCAGCGCGGCCTGCACCGTGGCGCGCGGCGGCGCCGCGCCGGGCACCACCCAGGCGTCCCACACCTCGTTCATCGCGGCGATGTCGCGGATGTCGGTGAGGTAGATCTCGGCGCGCAGGATGCGCGACTTGTCGCTGCCGCACTCCTGCAGGCGCTGCGCCACCTGCTGCAGCACGTCCTCGGTCTGGCCGCGGATGTCGGTGTCGCCGCGCTCGGGCACCATGCCCGCCAGGAACACGGTGCCGTTGAACACGGCGGCTTCGCTGTAGCGCGCGGCCATGCCGACGCGGGTGATGTCCTGGCTCATTGTTTCTTCGCTCCGAGCTTGCTTTCCTTGCCGGCCAACAGGCGGTTGATGTTCTCGGCGTGGCGCCACACCAGCAGCACCGCCATCACGGCCAGGCTCAGCACCATCACGCCCGGCGCCTCCCAGGCCACGCCACCGCCCAGCAGGTAGTAGGCCGGCGCGAACACCGCCGTGACGATGGACGCCAGCGAGGAGTATCGGAAGAAGAAGGCGATGATGACCCAGGTGAGCAGCGAGGCCAGCCCCAGCCAGGGGTTGAAGCCCAGGATGACGCCGGCCGCCGTGGCCACGCCCTTGCCCCCCTGGAACTTGAAGAACACCGGGAACAGGTGGCCCAGGAACGCCGCCAGGCCCACCAGCGCCACCGTGCCCGCGCCCAGGCCGAAGGGCTCGCCCCAGTGCATCACCACGAACACCGGCAGCCAGCCTTTCACGGCGTCCAGCAACAGCGTGACGATGGCCGCCGACTTGCTGCCCGAGCGCAGCACGTTGGTGGCGCCGGGGTTCTTGCTGCCGTAGGTGCGCGGGTCGGACAAGCCCATCAGGCGGCTCACGATCACCGCAAAGGACAGCGATCCGATCAGGTAGGCGGCCACGGTGGCCAACGCGGGATAGAGCGCTTGCAAGGGCATCTCCTCGGTCATTTCTTTTGGGGGCGCGCGGGGCGCGCGCGTCATTCTGCCAGCGCGCACTGCACCGGTTTCGCGCCGAGCGGGCCTCTCAGCACCGCCGGCTCGACGCCCACGAGGAAGCCGCGCCGCCCGCCGTTGATCCAGATGCGCGGCAGTTCGAGCACCGTGGCTTCCACGTAGACCGGCATGGCGCGTTTGAGCCCGAACGGCGAGGTGCCGCCCACGAGGTAGCCGCTGTGGCGGTTGGCCACTTCGGGCTTGCAGGGCTCCACCGATTTCGCGCCGATCTGGCGCGCCAGGTTCTTGGTGGACACGGTGCGGTTGCCGTGCATGAGCACGGCCAGCGGCTTGGCGGACTCGTCCTGCATGATCAGCGTCTTGACCACCGCGAAGGGGTCCAAGCCCAGCACCTGCGCGCTGTGCTGCGCACCGCCGTGCTCCAGGTACTCGTAGGGATGCTCGGTGTACGGCACCCCATGCGCCTTGAGCCAGGCCGTCGCTGGCGTCTCGGAAATGTGTCGAGGTTTGGGCATGCCAGGCCTTGTCCAGGGATGCCGCGGAACCGGCTTTGCCGGGCCGCTGGCATCGCCCCCTTGAGGGGGTCGCGCGAAGCGCGGCGGGGGTGTACTTTGTTATTGCGCGGGGTCGCGCGACTCCCAGCGGATCTTGTCGATGGCCGCCAGCAGCTCGGGCGTGAGCGCGGTGCCCCAGGCGTCCAGGCATTCGTCGAGTTGGGCCACCGTGGTCACACCGATGATGGTGCTGGCCACACGCCAGTTGCGGTAGCAGAAGGCCAGCGCCAGCTGCGAGGGCGTGAGGCCGTGCTCGCGCGCCAGCGCGTTGTAGCGCTTCGCGGTGGCCAGCGCCTCGGGCCGGCCCCAGCGCTGCTTGCGCATGCTCTCGAAGATCGCCAGCCGGCCGTGCTCGCCCACCAGGCCGGTGCTGTCGTACTTGCCCGTCAGCAGGCCGAAGCCCAGCGGCGAATAGGCCAGCAGCGACACGCCGAGGCGGTGGCTGGTTTCGTCCAGGCCGTTCTCGTGGCTGCGGTTGATCAGGCAGTACGGGTTCTGCACCGTGGCCACGCGCGGCAGGCCGTGCTGCTCGGCCAGGCGCACGAACTCGTGCACGCCGTACGGCGTTTCGTTGGACAGGCCGATGGCGCGCACCTTGCCCGCCTTCACCAGCTCGGCCATGGCCTCCAGCTGTTCGTGGATGGACGCGCAGGGCTTGTCCTTGGCCGGGTCGAACACCAGCGCGCCGAAGGCCGGCAGGTTGCGCGCGGGCCAATGGATCTGGTAGAGGTCAATCACGTCCGTTTGCAGGCGGCGCAGGCTGCCCTCGCAGGCCTTCACGATCTCGGCCTTGCTCAGGCCCGCGTTGTCGCCGCGGATCCAGGGCATGCCGCGCGACGGCCCCGCCACCTTGGTGGCCAGCACCAGTTTCTGGCGCTGGCCAGGGCGCCGGGCGAACCAGTTGCCGATGATGGTTTCGGTGGACCCGCAGGTCTCGGCGCGCGCGGGCACCGAGTACATCTCGGCCGCGTCGAGGAAGTCCACGCCGCGCTCGACGGCGCGGTCGAGGATGCGGTGCGCGGTGGCTTCATCGACCTGCTCGCCGAAGGTCATGGTGCCGAGGCAGATGGGGGTGACGTGAAGGGGGCTCTGACCGAGTGAAACGGGTTTCATGCAAGGATTTGTAAATTCAGAAGAGTCCTACGGAGGCGGTATCCGGGCAGGGGTATAAGTTTAGGCGCTGGGCTACTACCCGCGTCGCCGCACGCTGCGGCGACCTTCCGATCAACAAGAGGAGTCTCATCATGTCCAACACCGTTTCCCGATTCACCCGTGGCTTCACCGTTCTCGCGGCGGCCGCAGCGGTGGCCCTCACCGGCTGCGCCAACATGAGCGAAACGCAGCGCGACAGCGCCAAGGGTGCCGGCATCGGCGCCGCCGCCGGTGTCGTGCTGGGCGGCCTCACGGGCGGCTCCAAGGGTGCGGCGCAGGGCGCCGTGCTGGGCGCGGGCGCGGGTGCGCTGGGCGGCTACATCTGGTCCACGCGCATGCAGGAGCAGAAGAAGCAGATGGAAGCGGCGACGGCGGGCACGGGCATCGGCGTGAGCCAGACGGCCGACAACCGCCTCAAGCTCGAGGTGCCGGCCGACGCGGGCTTCGCCACCGGCCGCTCGCAGCTCAGCCCCACCCTGGTGGGCGTGCTGAGCCAGTTCAGCACCACGCTGCAGCAGAACCAGGCCACGCAAGTGACCATCATCGGCCACACCGACAGCACGGGCAGCGACGCCGTCAACAACCCGCTGTCCTTCGACCGCGCCAACGCCACGCGCGACTACCTGGTGGGGCGCGGCGTCTCCTCCACGCGCATCACCACCGACGGCCGCGGCTCCCGCGAGCCCATCGCCGACAACGGCACGGCCCAGGGCCGCGCCATGAACCGCCGCGTGGAGATCTACGTGGCCGAGCCAGCCAACACGGCGGCGCGCTGACCGACTCCTGCTGTCACCTCCTTCAAGCCCGGCGACGCGCCGGGCTTTTTTTCACAGCTTCGCCATCACATGCCGCGCCACGGTGTAGTCCTCCAGCGCGTACATCGACATGTCCTTGCCGTAGCCGCTGTGTTTCAGGCCGCCGTGCGGCATCTCGTTGACCAGCATGAAGTGGGTGTTGATCCAGGTGCAGCCGTACTGCAGCTTGCGCGCCACCTTCAGAGCGCGGCCCACGTCCTGCGTCCACACCGATGAGGCCAGGCCGTAGTCCGAGTCGTTGGCCCAGGTGATGGCCTCGTCCGGGTCGGAGAAGCGCGTCACCGACACCACCGGACCGAAGACCTCGCGCCGCACGATCTCGTCGTCCTGGCGCGCGCCGGCGATCACGGTGGGCTCGTAGAAGAAGCCACCACCCGATCGCATCTTGCCGCCGGCCGTGATCTCCATGTGCCCCACCATCTGCGCGCGCTCCACGAAGCTGGCCACGCGGTCGCGCTGGCGGTCGCTGATCAGCGGGCCCAGCTCCACGCCCGCCTCGTCCTGCGTGCCCATCCGGATGGTCTTCACCGCGCTGCTGAGGTCCGCCACCAGGCGGTCGTAGACCTTGCTGCCCGCGTACAGGCGGCAGGCGGCCGTGCAGTCCTGCCCGGCGTTGTAGTAGCCGAAGGTGCGGATGCCCTCCACCACCGCATCGATGTCGGCGTCGTCGAACACGATCACCGGCGCCTTGCCACCGAGTTCCAGGTGCGTGCGCTTGAGCGTGCCCGTGGCGGCCTGCAGGATCTTGCGGCCCGTGGCCACGTCGCCGGTGAGCGAGACCATGCGCACCAGCGGGTGCTCCACCAGCGGCTGGCCCACGCTGGCGCCGCGCCCGCAGACCACGTTGAACACGCCCTTGGGCAGGATGTCGGCCACCACACGCGCCAGCAACAGGCTGCTCAGCGGCGTCTGCTCGCTGGGTTTCAACACCACCGTGTTGCCGGCCGCCAGCGCGGGCGCGATCTTCCAGGCCGCCATCATCAGCGGGTAGTTCCACGGCGCGATGGAGCCCACCACGCCGATCGGGTCGCGCCGGATCATGCTGGTGTGGCCGGCCAGGTACTCGCCCGCCAGCGGTCCGTGCATGTTGCGCGCCGCACCCGCGAAGTAGCGGAAGCAGTCGGCGATGGCCGGGATCTCGTCCTCCAAGGCGCGCGGGTAGGGCTTGCCGCAGTTGAGCGACTCGATGCGCGCGAAGGCCTCGGCCTGGGCTTCGACGGCGTCGGCCATCTTCAGCAGCGCGCGCGAGCGTTCCTGCGGCGTGCTGTCGCCCCAACTGTCGAAGGCGCGGTTGGCCGCCAGCACGGCGCGGTGGATCTGCTCGTACGAGGCCTCGGGCACCTCGGCCAGCAGCTCGCCGGTGGCGGGGTTGAGCACCTTCTCGGCCTCGCCCTCGCCGCGCACGAACTGGCCGTCAATGAACAGCTCGGTGTGCAGGCTGCTCGCGAAATCGGGGGTCTTTCCCATGGTGGTCTCCGTGTGCGTTCGGGGGAAGGTCAGCGCCCGGGTTCGTCGGCGCGCGTGAGGTAATAGGCCGCGAGGATCGGCAGGAAGGTCAGCGCGATGATGGCCACCGCCACCACGTTGGTGACGGGCCGCTGGCGCGGGCGGATCAGCTCCTGCAGCATCCAGATCGGCAGCGTGGTCTGCTGGCCGGCGGTGAAGGTGGTGACGATGACCTCGTCGAAGCTGAGCGCGAAGGCCAGCAGGCCGCCCGCCAGCAGCGCCGAGCCCAACTGGGGCAGGATCACGTAGCGGATGGTCTGGAAGGTGTCGGCGCCCAGGTCCATCGAGGCCTCGATGAGCGAGGGGCTGGTGCGCCGCAGCCGCGCCACCGCGTTGTTGTAGACCACCACCACGCAGAAGGTGGCGTGGCCGATGACGATGGTCCAGTAGCTGAAGGGAATCTCCAGCGTGCTGTAGGCGCTGCGCAGCGCGATGCCGGTGATGACGCCGGGCAGCGCGATCGGCAGGATCAGCAACAGCGAGACCGCGTCGCGCCCGAAGAAGCGCGTGCGCGCCAGGCCCGCCGCCGCCAGCGTGCCCAGCACCATGGCCAGGGCCGTGGCCACCGCCGCCACGCGCAGCGACAGGCCGATGGCGGCCCACACGTCCTCGCGTTCCCAGGCCACGGCGAACCACTGCGTGGTGAGCGCGGGCGGCGGAAACACGTAGCTCTTGTCCTCCGCGCTGAAGGCGTACAGGATGATCAGCGCCAGCGGGATGTGCAGGAACAGCACCGCGCCCCAGGTGGCGGCGCGCAGGCCCCAGCCGGGTCTCGACGGATCAGAGCGCATCGAAGGCCCCCAGCTTCTTCGCGAACCACAGGTACACGCCGATCACCACGATGGGCACCAGCGAGAACGCCGCCGCGAAGGGCACATTGCCCGCCACGCCTTGCTGCCGGTACACCACCTGGCCGATGAACAGCGTGGAGTCGCCGATCACCTGCGGAATGATGTAGTCGCCCAGCGTGAGCGAGAAGGTGAAGATCGACCCCGCCGCGATGCCGGGCATGGCCAGCGGGAAGATCACTTGCCAGAAGGTGGTGGCGCCGCGCGCGCCAAGATCGCTGGAGGCCTCGATCAGCGAGCCCGGGATGCGCTCGATGGCCGCCTGGATCGGCAGGATCATGAAGGGCAGCCACATGTAGACGAAGACGATGAAGGTGCCCAGGCGCGAGAACGACAGCGAGGGCCCGCCGACGCCCGGCGTGGCCAGCAGCGCGTCCAGCAACCAGCCCAGGTGCAGCTCGGCCAGCACCCAGCCGATGGCGCCTTCCTTGGCCAGCAGCAGCTTCCAGGCGTACAGCCGCACCAGGTAGCTGGACCACAGCGGCAGCATCACCGCGATGTAGAGCAGGGCCTTGCGCGGTCCGCGCGCGTAGCGGGCCATGCTGTAGGCGACGGGGAAGGCGATCACCGTGCAGGCCAGCGTCACCACCGTGGCCATGAGCACGGTGCGCCAGACCACGTCGAGGTTGGCCGGGTCGAACAGGTCGCGGAAGTTCTGCAGCGTGAGCGTGGAGCGGTCCACCACGCCCGAGAACTCGTCGAGCGCGAAGAAGCTGTTGGCCAGCAGCGCGAACAGGGAGCCCAGGTACACCACGCCGAACCACAGCAGCGGCGGCACCAGCAGCGCGGCCAGCGCGAGCGCGCGGTGGCGGTACAGCGCGTCCGACAGGCGCCGCAGCGCGCCGCGGCGGGCGGGCGGCGCGAGGGGCAGCGTGGCGGCCATGGTCATGACATGCCCAGCGGGTGCACCGCGTCGGCCGCCCATTGCAGGCCCACGCGCGCGCCCGGCGCGGGCAGCAGCGGGTGCTGCTCGGGGCTCAGGTCCACCGCCAGCGGCGCGCCGTTGCAGTCCACGCGCAGGCGCGAGAAGGCGCCGAAGTACATCGCGTCGATCACGGTGCCGTGCACCTGCGCCGCCGCGTCGTCGACGAGGTGGATGCGCTCCGGACGCAGCATCGCGCTGGGCAGGCCCGTGAGCGCCTGAGCGCGCTGGCCATCCAGCACGTTGGCCGCGCCCACGAACTCGGCCACGAAGCGCGTGGCCGGCCGGTTGTAGATGGCGGCTGGCGCGCCCACCTGCTCCAGGCGGCCGTTGTTGAACACGCCGATGCGGTCGCTCATGGACAGCGCCTCGTGCTGATCGTGCGTGATGAACAGGAAGGTGATGCCGAGCTGGCGCTGCAGCGCCTTCAGCTCGGTCTGCATCTGCTCGCGCAGCTTCAGGTCCAGCGCGCCCAGGGGTTCGTCCAGCAGCAGCACCTGTGGCCGGTTGATCAGCGCGCGCGCCAGGGCCACGCGCTGGCGTTGCCCGCCCGAGAGCTGCCCGGGCCGGCGCGCGCCCACGCCGGGCAGGCGCACCAGGGCCAGCATCTCCTCGGCGCGGCGGTGGCGCTCGGCCTTGTCCACGCCCTGCACCATCAGCCCGTAGGCCACGTTGTCGCGGATGCTCATGTGCGGGAACAGCGCGTAGTCCTGGAAGACGGTGTTCACCGGCCGCGCGTACGGGGGCTCCAGCGTCACGTCCTGCCCGCCGATGCGGATGCGCCCGGCCGTGGGCAGCGTGAAGCCGCCGATCATGCGCAGGCAGGTGGTCTTGCCCGAGCCCGAGGGCCCGAGCAGGGTGAAGAACTCGCCGCCCTCGATCACGAGGTCGACACCATCGACGGCGCGAACCGCCTGCGCGCCGCTGCCGAACTGGCAGGACACGCCCTCGAGGGCAACGGCGACGGCCATGGACTCAGCGTCCGCCGAGGACAGCGATGTAGTCCGTGACCCAGCGGTGGTAGGGCACGCAGGCGTTGTTCTGCGAAGCGCACTTGGTCGTCGGCGTCTTCCAGAACGAGATGCGCTCGAAGGACTCGAAGCCCTGGCGCGCGCAGCCGTCGTCGCCCAGCAGCTTGTTGCCCTTGCAGGCCGCGGGCACGGCCGGCACCGAACCGAACCAGGCCGCCAGGTCGCCCTGCAGCTTGGGGTTGAGCGAGTGCTCCATCCACAGGTAGGCGCAGTTCGGGTTCTTCGCGTCCACGTGCATCATGGTCGTGTCCGCCCAGCCCGTGGCGCCTTCGGAGGGCACGACCGTGGCCACCGGCCGGTTCTTGCTCTTGAGGATGTTGGCCATGAACTGCCAGCTGCTGGACGCGACCACGCCCTCGTTCGTGAAGTCGTCGATCTGCACGAAGGCGTCGTGCCAGTACTTGCCCACCAGCTTGCGCTGACCGCGCAGCAGGTCCAGCGCGGCCTTGTACTGCGCCTCGTTCAGTTCGTACGGGTCCTTGATGCCCAGCGCCGGGTTCTTCTTCATCAGGTAGAGCGCGGCGTCGGCGATGTAGATCGGACCGTCGAAGGCCTGGATGCGGCCCTTGTTGCTCTTGCCATCGGGCAGTGTGGTCTCCTCGAACACCACGCTCCAGCTCGTGGGCGGCTTGTCCTTGAAGACCGTGGTGTTGTACATGAGCACGTTCCAGCCCCACTGGTAGGGCGTGCCGTAGTGCGTGTTGTTCACCGTGTGCCAGGGCGACTTCTGCAGCCGCTGGTCCACGTTCTTGAAGCTGGGGATCAGGTTCACGTTGATGGGCTGCACGCGCTTGCCGGCGATCAGGCGCATGGACGCGTCGCCCGAGGCGGTGACGAGGTCGAAGCCGCCCTCGTTCATCAGCGCCACCATCTCGTCGGAGGTGCCCGCGGTCTTCACGTTGACCTTGCAGCCGCTCTTCTTCTCGAAGTCGGTCACCCAGTCGAAGTTCTTGTCGGTCTGGCCGCGTTCGATGTAGCCGGGCCAAGCCACGATGTCGACCTGGCCTTCGCCCTTGCCGAGCTTGTCCAGGGCCTTCTGGGCCAGTGCCGCGCTGCTGGCGGCGCCCAGAGCGAAGGCGCAGAGCACCGCGCCGGTGAGGCGGCGGGCGATGGGATGGTGTGCGTGTCTCATGGGTCAATCACCTCGGTTGGCTGCGGGTTGAACACGACCACAGGGCCGCACGGCGCCTGGGCTGCGGGCATGCTAGGCAGGGGCTTGACCGTTTCAAAATACAAAATAAGCTCGGCCAGCGTTCGAAAAAATCGATAGCCCAGGGCAGCAATTCCTTTTTTGCACCGCAACAGGGCGCCCCGGCCGGGGCGCGCACCGCGATGAACCGGCACCTCACGCTCAAGCAGTTCCGCTACTTCCTGGCGGTGGCCGAATCGGACTCGGTGGCCGCGGCCTCGCGCATGCTCAACATCGCGCAATCGGCCATCACCAAAAGCGTGCTGGAGCTGGAGGACACGGTGGGCCTCACGCTCTTCGAGCGCAGCCCCAAGGGCATGCGCCTCACGCCCGAGGGCCATCGTTTCCTGGTGAAGGCGCGGCGCGTGATCGGCGCCGTGGCCGAGGCCACGCGCGGCACGCGCGAGGGCGCGGCACCGCTGGCCGGCTCGCTGTCGATCGGCGTGACCAGCCTGGTGGCGGGTTACTACCTGTCGGAAGTGTTCGCGCGCTTCCGGCGCACCTGCCCGGCCGTGGAGGTGCAGGTGGTGGAAGACCAGCCGCCCTTTCTGGAGCACCTGCTCATCAACGGGGAGCTCGACATCGCGATCATGGTGTCGAACGCGCTGGGCGAGCCGCAGGCGCTCACGGCGGAGACGCTGACGCGCTCGCCCAACCGCGTGTGGATGGCGGCCGACCACCCGCTGGCGGCGCAGGAGGAAGTCAGCCTCGCGGAGATCGCGGCGCAGGACCTCGTGGTGCTGCAGGCCGACCGCATCGAGGTGCTGATGCGCAGCGTGTGGGCGCGGCACCAGTTGAAGCCGCGGACCTTGCTGCGCACCTCGTCGCTGGAGGCGGTGCGCTCGCTGGTGGGTGTGGGCGCGGGCCTGGCGGTGCTGCCCGATTTCCTCTACCGGCCCTGGACACTGGACGCGGAGCACGTGGAGGTGCGCACGCTGCGCGACGCGGTGCCCACCGTGGACGTGGGGCTGGTGTGGCGCCGGGGGTCGCAGCCACGGGCGGAGGTGCTGGAGTTCATCGAGGTGGCGAGGGACCAGTCGCGCTCGCGCCGGCCGGCGGCCTGACAGCGCGCGCCCTCGCGCTCACTTCCTCATGGCCCGAAGAACGCCTCGCGCAAGCGCCCGATCTGGTGCATGCGTTCGTGCAGCACGGTCACGATGCCGATGTCGCCATCGGCCAGGCGCTTCCAGTACACGACGTGCCGCTCGTAGCGGAAGAAGTAGCCTGCCACCCCGAATTCGGCCGGTATGGGTTTCGACGCCACGCCATGCGACTCGATGCGCTCGAAAGCCTCGAACAAGCCGGTGACGTAACGATCCGCCTGCCTCTCGCCCCAGCGTTCCAGGGTGTACCGGTAGATCTCGTCGAGCCGCCAGGAAGCTGCCTCGTGGACGCGTAGGCGTGGCATCGCTCAGGCGCCTTTTTTCTTCCTGGACGCATGGCGCTTGATCACCTGCGCTGCCGTCAACGGGTGGTAGGCCGAGTCGGGCGCCGCGAAGGCGTGGGTCAACTCCGCCTTGAGCCGATCGAACGCTTCCTGTTCCTTGCGTTCCATGTCACGACGGATCAGGTCACGCATGTACTCGCTCACGTTCTCATAGGCCCCGTCCTCACTGACGTTGGCGGCCACGAACTCGCTGAGCGTCGGGTTCAGACGAACCGTCATGGTGGTGGATTGGGTCATCGTTGTGTCCTTCGTGGCGATATCGTAGTCAATATAAACAATATCGAATACGCAGCCCAAGAAACCCCATCAAAGCCCTCGGCAGCGCCCTTCAGTCCTACAGCCCGAGCTCTCCTCGTCCGACACGCCGTGCGACCCCGCGTCCCTACGATGGACCTGACTGCACTTGGAGAGACCCCCTCATGAACACCATCATCTACATCGTTGGCCTGGTCGTCGTCGTCGGCTTCATCCTCAGCTTCATCGGGCTGATCTGACCATCAGCCTGCCCCGCCGTGAGTGCCGTCAGCGCCGATCCGCGCGCGCTGGCCTGGTGGCGAGCGCTCTGCGTCCTCTCGGGCGCGAACGTGTGCTTGTGGCTGGCCGTGTGGTGGCACATCGACCCGGGCCTGCACTCTTACGCCGCGCTGCAGGTGGCGCTGTCCGGCGTGTACGTGCTGGTGTGCGCCTACCGTTCGGTGCTCCCTCGCGTGGACCTGGAGCGGCTGGTGCTGGTGGACACGCCCCTGTCGAGCATCATCCTGGGCCGCACCGCGGCCACCGTGGCGGAAATCTGCTTCGCCATCCAGTTGGGCCTGCTGGTCCACCAGCTGGGTGAGCGGGCCGGGCTGCCGGGCGTGCAGATCGCCGCCTGGGGCGTGCCGGTGTTCATGACGCTGGCCCAGGCCTTCTGCTGGCACAGCGTGCTGACGCTCAACCACATCACGCAGGCCGTGGAGTCGCTGTTGTGGGCCGCGGGTTTTTCCATGATGGCCGTGCTCTTGGCGGTGGTGGCGGCCCACAGCAGCGGTGGCGCGCGGGCGACGGCCATCGTCGGCCTGCTGGGCTCGGTGGGCTTCGTCACCTACGTGCTCACGATCGACGCGCCGATGTACCTGCGACGCTACCGCGAGTGCCGGGCCAACGGGCAGTGCTACCTGAACCTCGCCAGCGGCGCGCGCGATGCGATGCGCCGGCGCGTGCCGAGCCGGCAATGGTCGGCCTGGAAAGAGGACGCCCTGTGGCTCACACCCTATTTCAGCCTGGGCGCCTGGTTCAGCATCGGGATGGCTTGGGTGGCGTCTCCATGAGCCGCGATCCCCTCATCGAAGCCGAACCCGAACGGGTCGCGCTCGGGGGTATGGACAACCCGGTTCACCAGCTCATCCAGCTGCAGATCCAGTTGATGGCGCAACAGCTCGCGCTGTTGTCGCGGCGCATGGTGCCTGTGGCCGCACCTGCCCCGGTCTCGCCACCCCTCACGCCGCCCCAGCCACCGCCCCTCTTACCGCCAGAGCCAGAGCCAGAGCCCGCGCGCATCGCCACGCCCGCAGCCACCGAGGACACACCGGTCGACCTGGTGCAACGCGCCATGGCGGACCTGCTCATGCAACCCGCCCTCGGCCCCGATGAGAACTTCTTCCAGGCCGGCGGGCACTCGCTCCTGGCCGCGCGGCTGTCGGCCCGGCTCGCGGCTTCAGGCCTTCCCCGGCCGGGGCTGCGCGCCATCTTCGAACAGCCGACGGCGCGCCGGCTGGCGGACTGGCTCACCGGGCAGCAGCGCCCGGTCGCGCGGGACAGCGCCCCGCGCCTGTCCGTGCGCGAGGACCCATCCACGGCGCCCCTGTCCCTGATGCAGCAGCGCCTGTGGTTCCTGGAAGAGTTGAGTCCGGGCACCGACCTTCACCACCTGCACGCCGCGCACTGGCTGACAGGCCCCCTGGACCGGGAGGTCTTGCAGCGCGCCTTCGCGGCCCTGGTCGAGCGCCAGTCGGTGCTGCGCACCCACATCGAACGGGGAGAGGAGGCGCTGCGGCAACGCATCCTGCCGCGCCTCGATGGCGATCTGCTGCACGTGGAGGACATGAGCCACCTGGCTCCCCACGAGCGCGAACCCCACGTGTTGCACCGGTGCGCCGAGTGGGTGGCCCGGCCGTTCGATCTGCTCAATGCCCCCTTGTTTCGTGCCGTGCTGTTCCGCTTCGACGACCGGGTCCACGCGCTGCTGGTCGTGGTGCACCACCTCATCTGGGATGCCTGGTCCTTCGACGTGTTGTACGCGGAACTGGCCGCCCACTACAGCGCGTTCGCCCAGGGGACCGAGCCCCGCTTGCCGCCACTGACGGTCAGCTACGGCGACTTCGCCGCCTGGCAACAGGAGTGGCTCCAGGGCGATGAGTTGCGGCGGCAAACCGCCCACTGGGTGCAGAAGCTGACACCGCTGCCCGAACCGCTCGATCTCCCGTCCTCGCGCCACCGACCGCCGTCCATGAGCGGAAGCGGGCGTTCCTTCCAGCTCGACCTGACCGGGATCGCCCTGGAACGGCTCAAGCGGTTCGCGGCCCGGCAAGGCACCACGCTCTACGTCAGCCTGCTCGCCCTGTACGCGCTGGCCCTGCGCCAGTTCAGCGGCCAGAGCGACCTGTGCATCGGCACGCCCGTGCGCGGACGCGAGAGCAGCGATCTCGAGCCCCTGCTGGGCTTCTTCGTGAACATGCTGCCCATGCGCTTCACCGTCCCACTGGACATCAGCGCGGGCGAGTGGGTTCGCCAGGTTCACCGGGAAGTCCAGGTGGCGTTCGATGCACCCGACGTGCCTTTCGAGCACCTGGTGCGCGAGCTCAACCCGCCGCGCGACCTCTCCCGGCCCCCGCTGCACCAGGCGAGCTTCTCCTTCCAGGACGCGCGGGGGCGCCCGACGCAGTGGGGTGGCCTGGCGATCGATCGCCTGCTGACGCCCCTGGGCGGCGCGACGCAGGACCTCTCCCTCTGGTGTGTGCTGAGCAACGAGCGGCTGGCGTTTTCCTACACCTTCAACACGGACCTGTTCGACGAAGCCGATGGCCACCTGTTCGCCGAGCGCCTGCTGACCCTGGTGGAACGCCTGCCCGATGCGGACCACCTGCCCGCGCGGCACCTGCTGGCGCCGCGCCCGTCGGACCGCGCGCGACAACAGGCCTGGAACGCGACCGATGCGGCCTACGACCGATCGGCCACCGTGCACGGCGTGATCGCCGCCCAGGCCGAGCGCACGCCCACCGCACCCGCCGTGCTGCAGCCGGGCGTCGGCGAACTCGGCCACGGCGAACTGCACCGGCGCTCCAACCGCCTGGCCCGCGCCCTGCGCGCGCGCGGCGTCGCGCGCGGCGCGCGCGTCGGCCTGTGCGTCGAACGCGGCCTGGACATGCTCGTGGCCCAACTGGCCATCCTCAAGGCCGGCGCCGCCTGCGTCCCGCTCGACCCCGCCGCCCCCGGCGATCGCCTCGCCGGCCTGGCCGCGGACGTGCCACTGGACCTGCTCGTGAGCGAGTCCGCTGTCGTTCACGTTCTGCCCTGGCCGCGCGAGCAGACCCTGCTGCTCGACATCGACGCCGCCGCCATCGCCGCGCAGCCCGATACCGCGCTGCCCGCCGACGCCGCGCTCGACGCAAGGCCCCTGGACCCCGCCTGCGTCATCTGCACCGCCGGCTCCACCGGCACGCCCCAGCCGGTGGTCGTCCACCACCAGGCCATCGTGAACGTCCTCGCCGCCATGGCCCGCGCGCCCGGCCTGGCGGCGTCCGACACCCTGCTGGCCATCACCCCCCCGTCCGTCGGCAGCGCGGTGGTCGAGTGGCTGTTGCCGCTCGCCGTGGGCGCGAGGGCCGTGCTGGCCAGCCACGACGACGCGCGGGACGGCGGTGCGCTGGCCGCGCTGATTGACCGGCATGGGGTCACCGTCGTGCAGGCCACGCCGTCGAACTGGCGCCTGCTCATCGAGTCCGGCTGGGGCCCCGCCCCCGGCTTGAAGGCCCTTGTTGGCGGCGACAGCCTGCCGGTGGACCTGGCCGAGCGACTGCTCGAGCGCTGCGGCGAACTCTGGAACCTGTACGGCACCACCGAAACCACCGTGTGGTCCACCGGCTGGCGCGTCGAGCACCCGCAGCGCGGCATCCGCATCGGGCACCCCATCGCCAACACCACCATCCACATCCTGGACGAGCGGCAGCAGCCCTGCCCCATCGGCGTGCCCGGCGAAATCTGCATCGGCGGCGAAGGCGTCACCCTGGGCTACCACCAGCGCCCCGAACTCACCGCCGAGCGCTTCATCGCCGACCCCGAACGCCCCGGTGGGCGCCTCTACCGAACGGGCGACCGCGGGCGCTGGTGCCATGACGGCACCCTGGAGCACCGCGGTCGCATGGACCGAGCCGAACACGGCGCCACCCCCCGCCCCCCCGATGGCCAGGTCGACCGTCAGGCACTCCCTGTGCCCCAGGCCGCCCAGGAGACCAGCCCCGCCCGCGCCGACTTTGCCGCGCCGGCGAACGCCACCGAGCAGGCCATTGCGGCCATCTGGGCCCGCCTGTTGAACATCGCGCGGGTCGGGCGCCACGACAACTTCTTCAACCTCGGCGGCCATTCGCTGCTGGCCTTGCGCGCCGTCCAGGAGATGCAGGGGATCACGGGCGAGAAGGTCCCGGTGCGCCGCCTGATCTTCGAGTCCCTCAGTCAGATCGCCGCGGCCGTCGCGGTCGCGCCGGCGCAGGCACCGCCCGGCGATTCCCTTCCAGCCGAGGTCCACGCCGAGTCCGACGCCGCGAACGGCCTGGCCCCGGCACCCCTGCGCTTCGGTCAGCCGGACGGGTCACTCTACGGCGTCTTCCATCCCGCCGGTGTGCGCCAGGCGCGTCCGCGCGCGGTGCTCCTGTGCAACCCCTTCGGGCAGGAAGCGGTGCGCATCCATCGGCTTTTTCGCGTGCTGGCCGATGGCCTGGCGGGCGCTGGCGTGGCCTGCCTGCGCTTCGACTACCACGCCAGCGGCGAATCGCTGGGCGACGACCACGAGGCCGATCTCGACCGCTGGGTCCGGGACGTGCTGGCCGCCGATGCCCTGCTGCGCCAACGCGCTGGTGTGCAGGAGGTGGACTGGCTTGCCCCCCGCCTGGCCAGCGCCCTGGCGGTGCGGGCCTCGGCGCAAGCGCTGCAGGCGCCACGGCAACTCGTGCTGTGGGAGCCGGTCGTGTCGGGCGCGCGCTATGTCGACCACCTGCTGGCGGTGCACGCCTCGACCATCGCCGACCTGCCAGACGGTGGCGCGCTCGTGGGCGACGAAGAGATCCTGGGCTTTGGAGCGAGCCGGCGCCTGCTGGAGCAGATGCGCTCCATCGCGCCCGTCGACTATCAGCGTGCGCGGGCCCGTGGCGTCGTGCTGGTCGCGCCGCATCGCCAGGCCGTCGACGCCGGCCGGTGGCTCACCGCATTGCAGGACAGGGGCGTGGCCGTGCGGCGCCAGGCGCTCACGCTCGACTTCGACTGGACGTCCGAGGAAGCCTTCAACACGGCGCTGGTGCCCGCCGAGGCGCTGAATCTTCTGGCAGCGGTGCTCCAGGGAGAACCGCTTGAATGAAGTCTCCCTCAGCTTCGGTGCGCAACGGCACCTGAGCGCCACGCTGACCCTGCCCGCGGACGAACCGACTGCGCGCCTGGGCGTCGTGCTGCTCAACGTCGGCATCATTCACCGCATCGGCCCGCACCGCTTCAACGCCAAGCTCGCCCGCGCGCTCGCGCGAGAGGGGTTCGCCACACTGCGCCTGGACCTCTCGGGCCAAGGCGACAGCGGCATGCCGCACGAAGCCCTTCCTTTTGAACAGCAGGCCGTGGCGGACCTGCAAGCGGCCATCGACCACTTCCAGCGCATCTGCAACATCGGGCGATTCGCCATCGCCGGCATCTGCTCCGGCGCGTACAGCGGCCTCGCGGCCGCCCTGGCCGATGAGCGTGTGGTCGCCCTCTGGATGCTCGACGGCTACGCCTACCCCACCGCCAGGACGGTATGGAATCGCTACACCCACCGGGTGCGCGAAGCGCCGCTGCGCACCTTCGCCTCCTGGACGCGCAAGCTCGTCAAACGCGCCGCCCGCGCCATCAGACCGGCGGGCAGCCGCTCGGCGTCGCAAGAGGTGTGGGACTTCGGCCGCCGCGCGCCATCGCGCGAAGCCTTTGGCCGCGACGTCCAGGCGCTTGTCGATCGCGGGGTGGCGGTGTGTGTCGTGTACACGGGCAGCATGCGCTGGTACTTCAACTACCCGCAGCAATGGCACGAAGCCTTCAGCGAGTTCGATTTCGTTCACCGCGTGCGCTGCGAGTACCTGCCGCAGGCCGATCACACGGCCACGACGCTGGCCACGCAAGAGCGCTTGATCCGCGGACTGGCGGACTGGCTCCAGGGCACGCTCACTGGCAACAAGCTGTCGCCGCTCAACGGCCAGGCAAGCGCCGGACCCTGAGAACGTGCCGATGGGGCGGGCTCTCGCTGCGCTGCAGTGCAGCATCTCCCGTTCGCCCATGGCGCACGCGATCGCTTGATTGCGTTGCCCGTTCAACGGGTGTACAAGAACGGCCGGCGTTGCTCCGGCGCAAGCCGGAACAACATGGGAACTCTCGTTCGAGGGAGGGCACCATGGAGACGTTTCTCGGTCAGCGCGGCTGGCGCTGGCGTGCGGTGGACTGGGTCGCGGCAGCGGTCTCCGGTTTCGCCGCGGGTGCGGTGCTGATGGTCCTGGACCTGATCTGGTCGGCCATCTTCAACCCGGACGGCCCCTGGCGGACGTCCCACATGATCGCGCTGATCTTCAGCGGCGCACCGGCAGACAGCCTGCAGGCGGGCGGCTACCAGTTCGGCCTCGGCGCGGTCTCCCTCGCGCTGCTCATCCACTACGCGCTGGGCATCGTCTTCGGACTGGTGATGGCGACCATCCTGGTGCAGCTGCGACTCGACACCGAGCCGCTGAAGGCCCTGGTGGCGGGCGCGTTCATGGGCTGGCTGCTGTACCTGGTCAACTTCGGCATGCTCACCGCGTTCTTTCCCTGGCTGGCCGACCTGCGTGGCGCGGCCACCGTGGCCGCGCACCTCGTCTTCGGCTGTGTGGCCGCCGTCCTCTACTGGCGACTGAATCGGATGGCGCCGAAGGACTAGCAATGGCGATCGCCCTTGCACTCGTCGTCCTGGCGCTGGGCTCGGTCCTCTTCCACTTCCTCAGCCCCTGGTACTTCACGCCGATCGCCTCCAACTGGCAGGCCATCGACACCACCATCGGCATCACCTTCTGGGTGACCGGCGTCGTCTTCGTCGCTCTCAGCCTCTTCATGGCCTGGGCGGTCATCCGCTACCGCCACCGTCCCGGCGCGCACGCCGCCTACCAGCCCGAGAACAAGAAGCTCGAGTGGTGGCTGCTGGTCCTCACGGCCGTCGGCGTTGCTGCCATGCTCGCGCCTGGCCTGGTGGTGTGGTCGCAGGTCGTCCACCCACCCGCGCAAGCACAAGTGGTCGAGGCGGTTGCGCAGCAATGGCACTGGACCTATCGCCTGCCCGGCAACGACGGCAGGCTCGGCACCACCCACGCCCGCTACGTGACGGACACCAATCCCTTCGGCATGAACCCCCATGACGCGAGCGGCCACGACGACATCCTGGTGAGCACACCGGAACTGCGGGTACCGCTGGGCCAGCCGCTCAAGCTGCTGCTGCGCTCCAAGGACGTCCTGCACAACTTCGCCATCGCCGAAATGCGGGTCAAGATGGACCTGGTGCCCGGCCTGGTCACCTATGCCTGGTTCACGCCCACCCGCACCGGCTCTTTCGACGTGCTGTGCGAGGAACTGTGCGGGGTTGGCCACTTCGCCATGCGCGGCCGCCTGGTGGTGGAAGAACCCGCCGCTTACGCCGCCTGGCTGCAGAGCCAGCCCACCTATGCGCAGTTGCGCGACCAGCCCGCCGCCAATACCACCATCGGCAAAACCCTCTATGCCACCTGCGCGGCCTGCCATGGCGACAACGGCGAAGGCAAGCTGGAGTTCAACGCGCCCAAGCTCTCGGGACAGAGCGCGTGGTACCTCGAACGGCAGCTGCACCTGTTCAAGAGCGGCGCCCGGGGGACGCACGAGAGGGACCGCTTCGGCCAGACGATGGCGCCCATGGCGGCCACGCTGGTGGACGCCAACGCCGTTGCCGACGTGGTGGCCTACATCGCCTCGCTGCCCGACACCCGACCGCCAGCCACCATCCTGGGCAACGCCGACAGGGGGCGTGCACGTTGGGCCACCTGCGCCGCCTGCCACGGCGCCGAGGGGCAGGGCATCGCGGCGACCAATGCGCCGCGGCTTCAAGGCATGAACGACTGGTACCTGGCCAGGCAGCTGACGAACTTCCGCGACGGCGTGCGCGGTGCGCATCCGAAGGACATCCACGGCGGCCAGATGGCGCTGGTCTCGGGGATGCTCATGGACGAAGCCGCGGTCGGCGACATCGTGGCCTACATCAACACGCGTTGAAACCGCACGGGGAGGCTCAATGGGGACTCATGTCGCGCACGACGAAACAGAAATCGCCCCACCCGCGGAAGTGGCGGAGGTCCACCTCTACCACCCCAAGACCTTCATCGGCAAATACATCTGGAGCCAGGACGCCAAGGTCATCGCGGTCCAGTACGGGCTGACGGCGATGGCCATCGGCCTGGTGGCACTGGTGTTCTCCTGGCTCATGCGCCTGCAGCTCGGCTTTCCAGGCCAGGTCTCCTTCATCGACCCGGCCGTCTACCTGCAGCTGGTGAGCATGCATGGAATGATCATGGTGATCTACCTGCTGACGGCGCTGTTCCTGGGCGGATTCGGCAACTACCTGATCCCGCTGATGGTGGGCGCGCGCGACATGGTGTTCCCCTACCTCAACATGCTCAGCTACTGGATCTACCTGGCGGCCGTGCTGATCCTGGTGGCCAGCTTCTTCGTGCCGGGCGGGCCCACCGGCGCTGGCTGGACGCTCTATCCGCCGCAGGCCATCCTGGACGGCACGCCGGGCGCCAACTGGGGCATCCTGCTGATGCTGATCTCGCTGGGCGTGTTCGTCATCGGGTTCACCATGGGTGGCCTCAACTACGTGGTGACCATCCTGCAGGCGCGCACCCGCGGCATGACGATGATGCGGCTGCCGCTGACGGTGTGGGGCATCTTCGTGGCCACGATCCTGGCGCTGCTGGCCTTCCCGGCGCTGTTCGTGAGCGCCATCATGATGTTCCTCGACCAGACCCTGGGCACCAGCTTCTTCATGCCGGCGCTGGTCTCCAAGGGCCAGCCACTCGAGCACACCGGCGGCAGCCCGCTGCTGTTCCAGCACCTGTTCTGGTTCTTCGGCCACCCCGAGGTCTACATCGTGGCGCTGCCGGCCTTCGGCATCGTGTCGGACCTCATCAGCGTCCACTCGCGCAAGAACATCTTCGGCTACCGCATGATGGTGTGGGCGATCCTGATCATCGGCGGCCTGAGCTTCATCGTGTGGGCGCACCACATGTACGTGAGCGGCATGAACCCGTACTTCGGGTTCTTCTTCGCCACCACCACGCTGATCATCGCGGTGCCCACGGCGATCAAGGTCTACAACTGGGTGCTCACGCTGTGGAGGGGCAACATCCGCCTGAACGTGCCGATGCTGTTCGCCATCGCCTTCATCTTCACTTTCGTCAACGGCGGCCTCACGGGGCTGTTCCTCGGCAACGTGGTGGTCGACCTGCCGCTGTCGGACACCATGTTCGTCGTGGCGCACTTCCACATGGTGATGGGCATCGCGCCGGTGCTGGTCGTGTTCGGCGCCATCTACCACTGGTACCCCAAGATCACCGGGCGCATGCTCGACGACACCCTGGGCAAGCTGCACTTCTGGGTGACCTTCGTCGGCACCTACGCCATCTTCTATCCCATGCACTACCTGGGTTTCATGGGAATCCCGCGGCGCTACTACGGCTTCGGCGGCACCAACTTCATTCCGGACTCGGCGCATCTGCTCAACGCCTGGATCTCGTTGGCGGCCTTCGTGGTCGGCGCGGCGCAACTGGCCTTTCTCTACAACCTGGCACACAGCTACTTCAAGGGCAGGCCCGCGGGCGGCAACCCCTGGCAGGCCACCAGCCTGGAATGGATGACGCCCGAGACACCGCCCAGCCACGGCAACTTCGGCCGGGACCTGCCGACGGTGCACCGCTGGGCCTACGACTACGGCGTCCCGGGCCTCAAGACGGACTACATCCCGCAGAACGTGCCGCCCTCGGAAGTGGCGGCCGAGGCCTGGGCCCGCAACGACGGGTCGACCGGAGCCTGACGCCATGACCATCGGCCTGGTGTTCCTCACGCTGTTGATGGCCGCCATCGTCTGGTGGCTGATGCGGCAGACCCTGGTGGAACCCTGGCGCGCCGAGGTGGTGGTGCCCCAGGTGCGCGTGGGCCTGGCGGCCAAGCCCGCGGCCAAGGTGGCGCTGTGGGTCTTCCTCGGCGTGGCGAGCTCCCTGTTCGTGCTGTTCGCCAGCGCCTACGCCATGCGGCTGGACCTGGCCGACTGGAGCCCCATTCCACGGCCGCGCCTGCTGCTGCTCAACACCGCTTTTCTGATGGGCGCCAGCCTGGCCATGGAATGGACCGTGTACGCCGCGCGCCGCGCCGACATCGGCAACGTGCGCCGCGGCCTGGCCGCCAGCGGCCTGCTGAGCTTCGCCTTTCTGGCCGGCCAGCTCGTCGTGTGGAAGCAGTACCACGGCGCCGGCTTCCTGCTCGCCAGCAGCGCGGCCACGGCCTTCTTCTACCTGTTCACGGCGGTGCACGGCCTGCACGTACTGGGCGGGCTCGTGGCCTGGGCGCGCGTCTCGCTGCGGGCCTGGCGCGGGGCCGACGCCGCGCACCTGCGCCTGGCCAGCGAACTGTGCGCCACCTATTGGCATTTCCTGCTGGCGGTGTGGGTGCTGTTGTACGCGCTGCTGGTGTCGGACGACCTGGGGCTGGCGATCTGCTCCTCCACCCCCCTCTGAGCGGAGACACGTCATGACGAACGAAACGGCGTGGGTGGCAGACAAGGGCTGGCGCGGCGCCGTGCGGGACGTCGCCTCGGACCAGCGCGCCTTCAAGGGCGTGCCCTGGGGCAAGCCGATGATGTGGATCTTCCTTGTCTCGGACGTCTTCATCTTCGGCAGCTTCCTGATCGCGTACATGACGGTGCGCCTGTCGACCGTGGCGCCCTGGCCCAACCCGAGCGAGGTGTTCTCGCTCACGGTGTTCGGCGAGAACGTGCCCCTGCTGCTCATCGCCATCATGACCTTCGTGCTGATCTCCAGCAGCGGCACGATGGCGCTCGCGGTCAACTACGGCTACCGGCGCGACCGCAGGACGACCTTCTGGCTGCTGATGGCCACCGCCCTGCTGGGGGCCACCTTCGTCGGCATGCAGGCCTTCGAGTGGTACAAGCTGATCTCCGAAGGCGTTCGGCCCTGGGGCAACCCCTGGGGCGCGGCGCAGTTCGGCTCCTGCTTCTTCATGATCACGGGGTTTCACGGGACGCACGTGACCATCGGCGTGATCTTCCTTCTCATCGTCGCCGCCAAGGTGGCGCGCGGCGACCTCGACCACGAGCGACCCGGCTTCCTCACCCACCGCAAGGGCAACTACGAGATCGTGGAGGTCCTGGGCCTGTACTGGCACTTCGTGGATCTGGTGTGGGTCTTCATCTTCGCGTTCTTCTACCTCTGGTAGGCCGAAGGAGCCGCGCATGGAACACGCAGGACACGCAGATCACGGGCAGCACGCAGACCACGGCGGCGGCTCGCATGGGCAGGGCCAGCAGCATCCCCTGGGCGTCTATTTCAAGATCTGGGGCCTTCTGTTCGTGCTGAGCGCCGCCTCATACATGGTGGACTACTACGAGCTGCAGGGTCTGTTGCGGTGGTCGCTCATCATCGTCTTCATGCTGCTGAAGGCGGGACTGATCGTCGCCGTCTTCATGCACATGGTGTGGGAGCGCCTGGCTCTCATCTGCGCCATCCTGGTGCCACCCCTGCTGCTGATCACGCTGATCGGCATCGGTGCGCTGGAGGCCGACTACACCTTCCTGTCGCGCAGCGAGTTCTTCGCGCCGGTGGAGGAACCCAAGACAAGCGCCAACCATTGAAACCGTCCCAAGGAGTTGATCATGCGCAAACGCATCTACTGGCTTCTGCCCGATCTGGACAGCGCCCGCAACACGATGAAAGACCTGCTGCTGGCGCGCATCGAGGTGCGCCATATCCATTTCGTCGCGCGGGAAGACGCCGACATGCGCGGCCTGCATGCCGCCAACGTGCTGCAGACCTCCGACGTGGTGCGCTCGGCCGAGATCGGCCTGATCGTCGGTGCAGGCCTTGGCGGGCTGCTGGGGGCGCTGGTGGCGGTGCTCTATCCCATCGGCAGTGACGCGCTGCAGTGGGGCATCGTCGCCCCCGGGCTGGCTGTCTTCGGCGCGTTGTTCGGCACCTGGGCCTCCTCCATGATCGGCATCTCCATACCGAGCAAGCGCCTGCAGCGCTTCGCGGCACAGATCGAGCGCGGCCGGGTGTTGCTGATGGTGGACGTGCCCATGTGGCGGGTCGAGGCCGTCGAAAAACGGCTGCAGGATTTGCACCCCGAGGCGCACCTGGAAGGCACTGAGCCGGACATCCCCGCGTTTCCCTGAGGGAGCTGCCACGGCCGCAGACGCCGCCGTGCCCGCGCGGCGAAGGGCATCACCTCGCCTTCGCCCGCTCCTCTTCCCTCAGCCTCAACACCCGCCTCTGCACCTTCCCGGTCGTGGTCATCGGCAGCGCCTCGATGAACTCGATCTCCTTCGGGTACTCGTAGGGCGCCAGCCGCCCCTTCACGTGCGCCTGGAGTTCCGCAATCAGCGCCGGGTTGCCCACGTGGCCAGGCGACAGCACAACGAAGGCCTTCACGACAGCGCCTCTTTCACGGTCCGGCTTCGGCACCACCGCCGCGTTCGCCACCGCCGGGTGCTTCACCAGGCAGTTCTCGATCTCGCTCGGTCCGATGCGGTAGCCCGCGGCCTTGAACACGTCGTCGGCCCGCCCCTGGTACCAGAGATAACCGTCCTTGTCGCGCACCGCCAGGTCGCCGGTGCGGCACCAGCTGTTGCTCAGGTGGCCGGTGAACTTGCCCCGCGTGGCGGCCTCGTTCTTCCAGTAGCCCAGAAAGAAGATCGGGTCCAGTTCGCCGTGCACGTCGCGCCGGTGCACGGCCACATCACCCGGCACGCCCACGGGGCATTCCTTGCCCTCGTCGTCGATGACCGCGACGCGGTGGCCCGGATAGCCCCTGCCCATGCTGCCGGGCCGCGCCGGCCACAGGCGCGCGCAGTTGCCCACGATGTAGTTGATCTCGGTCTGGCCGAACATCTCGTTCACCGTGATGCCCAATTCGTCCCGGCACCAGTTGAAGACCGCGTCGCCCACCGCTTCGCCCGCGCTCATCAGGCCCTGCAGCATGAAGCGGAAGTGGCGCTTCGGTTGCGGGTAAGCCTTCATCATGGCCTTGAGCGCGGTGGGAAACAGGAAGCTGTGCGTGACGCCGTGGCGCTCGATGAGCTCGAAGGCGGTCTGCGGGCTGAAGCGGCCGTTGTGCGCCACGATGGGCCGGCCGAAGTAGAGCGTGGGCAGCAGCGCGTCCATCAGCCCGCCGGTCCAGGCCCAGTCGGCGGGCGACCAGAACACGGCCTCGCTGGCGCGGCCGGCGTCGAAGGGGTCGAAGCCGAACCAGTTCTGGCTGCAGACGAAGCCGGTGAGGTTGCCGATGAGCGCGCGGTGCGGGATGAGCGCGCCCTTGGGGTTGCCGGTGGTGCCGCTGGTGTAGATGAGCACGGCGGCTTCGTCGGCGCGGGTGTGGGCGGGCGCGAAGCGTTCTTCTTCCTGCGCCAGCAGTTGCGCCCAATCGAGTGCGCCGCCGCGTGCGGGGCCTTCGGGCGCGTCGACGGCGATCAGCTCGTTCAACAGCGGGCAGGCCGCGCTCACGCCCTGCACCGCCGCCAGCGTGCTCGCGTCGCAGATGGCCAGCACCGCCTCGCTGTCGCGCAGGCGGAACGCCAGCGCCTCGGGGCCGAAGAGCTGCGACAGCGGCATGGCCACCGCGCCCATTTGCAGCACGGCCATGTAGGCCACGGCGGTCTCGAAGCGCTGCGGCAGCACGATGGCGACGCGGTCGCCGCGCTGCACGCCCAGGGCATCGAGCGCGTTCGACAGACGATTGGCCTGCGCGACGAGTTCGGCGTAGCTGTGCTCGCGGTCACTCTGGCCGGGGGCCGTGGCGATGACCGCCGTGCGGCGGGCGCTGGCCGGGCTGGCGGCCCAGCGGCGCGCGCAGACCTCGGCGATGTTGAATTCGGCCGGCACCTGCCAGCGGAAGTCCGCGTGCAGCGTGGCGTACAGGTCGAGCGGCGCCTGGGTGGCGGTGTCGCGGCCTTGACGGCGGGCGGCTGTGGGCATGCCTTTGTCTCCGGGCCCCGCCATCGGAGCCTCTCTATGATCGGGCGAATGTACCAAGCACGACGCCCCTCCCACAGCGAGTTTCTCCCCATCCGTGGCTGGCGCTACCACCTGCGGCACTGGGGCACGCCCGACCCGGCGCGCGCGCCGCTGGTGCTGGTGCACGGCTGGATGGACGTGGCCGCGTCCTGGCAGTTCGTGATCGACGCGATGAAGGAAGACCGCCACATCGTCGCGCCCGACTGGCGCGGCTATGGCGACACCACGTTCGAGGGCGCCGCGCCCGACAGCTACTGGTTCCCCGACTACCTGGGCGACCTCGACGCGCTGCTCGACGCCATCGCGCCGGACCAGCCGGTGGACCTGGTGGGCCACAGCATGGGCGGCCACGTGGCCACGCTGTACGCGGGCGCGCGGCCGCAGCGCATTCGCCGCCTGGTCAACCTGGAGGGCTTCGGCATGCCGGCCTCGCCGCCGGAGCAGGCGCCCAAGCGCTACGCGCAGTGGCTGGACGAGATCCGCGCGCAGCGGCGCGGCGACATGGACCTGAGCACCTACCCCGACGCCGAGGGCGTGGCGCGCCGCCTGATGAAGACCAACCCGCGCCTGCCGCAAGACAAGGCCGACTGGCTGGCCCGCCAGTGGGCGCGGCCCGACGCCGAGGGCCGCTGGGCGATCCTGGGCGACCCGGCGCACAAGGTCACCAACGCGGTGCTGTTCCGGCCCGAGGAAGCGATCGAGGTGTACCGCCGCATCAGCGCGCCCACGCTGTGCGTGGTGGCCAGCGACGACAGCCTGGGCCTGTGGTGGAAGGGCCGCTACACGCTGGACGAATTCCGCGAGCGCATCGCGCACGTGCCCGACCTGCGGCACGCCATCGTCGAAGACGCGGGGCACATGATGCACCACGACCGCCCCGAGGAATTGGCCCCATTGATCGAGACATTTCTGTCGGACAAGGCCTGATTCACCGGCTGTTGCACACGAGCGAACGGCAGGGGGGGTATTCGGGCAGACTGCGCCGATGCGCATTCGACACGCACTCTCCCTCGCCGCCCTGGTCGCCACGGGGCCGGCCCTCGCCATCAACCTCTGCCCCGGCTGGGACGACCCCCTGCCCGAGGGCGAGCCGCGCTACGAGGTCTTCGCCTCGCCCTACACCCACCACTGGCGCTTCGACGAAGAACACCGGCAGGTCTACCTGATGAGCCTGAGCCGGCGCCTGCCGAATAACCAGATGTGCGGCGTGGCCTTGTTCAACAACTCCTTCGGCCAGCCCTCGGCCTACGCCTACGTGGCCAAGAGCATCCCGGACCTGTTCACGCGCTGGCCCGAGGTCTACGTCACCGTCAGCGCCGGCATCATCTATGGCTACGTGGGCCGGTACAAGGACAAGGTGCCGCTGAACGTGGGCGGCTTCGCGCCGGTGATCATCCCTTCCGTGGGCTACCGCCTCAACGACCGGCTCTCGCTGGAGGTGCAGTTCCTGGGCACGGCGGCCTTCATGGTGGGCACCACGGTGCGCTTCTAGGCGCCCGTGCCGATACCCTGCCCTGCGTGAGAAAATCGCCGTTTTTCGCCGAAGACACGCAGGAATCGCCATGGACGCCGAACAGATCAACGCCATCCGCACGCAACTCGATGACCTGACCACCCGCGTGGTCGAGCTGCGGAGGTATCTTTGACTACGATGCCAAGGCATCGAAGCTGAAGGAAGTCGAGTCCGCGCTGGAGGATCCCACCGTCTGGGACAACCCCAAGCGCGCCCAAGACCTGGGCAAGGAAAAGAAGGCCCTGGAAGACGTGGTGCTGGTGCTCGACCGGCTCGCCGCCGAGCTGGCCGACAACACCGAGCTGCACGAGATGTCCGCCGCCGACGACGACCACGCCGGCCTGCAGACCATTGCCAACGAGGCCGCCAAGATCGCGGCCGACGTGGAAAAGCTCGAATTCCGCCGCATGTTCAACAACCCGGCGGACCCGCTCAACTGCTTCCTCGACATCCAGGCCGGCGCCGGCGGCACCGAGGCCTGCGACTGGGCCAGCATGCTGCTGCGCCAGTACCTGCGCTACGCCGAGCGCAAGGGTTTCAGCACCACTGTCGAAGACGAGACGCCGGGTGACACCGCGGGCATCAAGAGCGCCACCATCAAGATCGAGGGCGAGTACGCCTTCGGCCTGCTGCGCACCGAGACCGGCGTGCACCGCCTGGTGCGCAAGAGCCCCTTCGACAGCTCGGGTGGGCGCCACACCTCGTTCGCGTCGGTGTTCGTCTACCCCGAGATCGACGACTCGATCCAGATCGACATCAACCCGGCCGACGTGCGCGTGGACACCTACCGCGCCAGCGGCGCGGGCGGTCAGCACATCAACAAGACCGATTCGGCCGTGCGCCTGACGCACATGCCCACCGGCATCGTGGTGCAGTGCCAGGACAGCCGCAGCCAGCACAGCAACCGCGACCTGGCCTGGCAGCGCCTGCGCAGCCGCCTGTACGACCACGAGATGCGCAAGCGCATGGAAGAGCAGCAGAAGCTGGAGGACACCAAGACCGACGTCGGTTGGGGCCACCAGATCCGCAGCTACGTGCTGGACAACAGCCGCATCAAGGACCTGCGCACCAACGTCGAGATCTCCGCCACCCAGAAGGTGCTGGACGGCGACCTCGACCCGTTCATCGAAGCCTCGCTCAAACAAGGGGTGTGACCCATGAGTTCTCTGCGTGAAGGCCCCACCACCGTGGTGCGCCGTGAAGACTACGCCCCGCCGGCCTACTGGATCGACACGGTCGACCTGAGCTTCGACCTCGACCCGGCCAAGACGCGCGTGCTCAACCGCATGACGCTGCGGCGCAATGCGGCGGTGCCCGCGCAGTCCCTGCGGCTCGATGGCGAGGAGCTGAACCTCGCGCGCGTGCTGGTCAACGGCGCGGGCTGCTCCTTCCGCATGGACGAGGGGCAACTGGTGCTGGACAACCTGCCCGAGGGAGAAGACCCCTTCACGCTGGAAATCTTCACCACCTGCGCGCCCGAGAAGAACAGCCAGCTCATGGGCCTGTACGTGAGCCAGGGCACCTTCTTCACGCAGTGCGAAGCCGAGGGCTTTCGCCGCATCACCTACTTCCTGGACCGGCCCGACGTGATGGCCAGCTACACCGTGACGCTGCGCGCCGACAAGCAGCGCTACCCGGTGCTGCTGTCCAACGGCAACCTGGTGGAGTCGGGCGATCTCTCCGAGGGCCGCCACTTCGCCAAGTGGGTGGACCCGCACCGCAAGCCCTGCTACCTGTTCGCCCTGGTGGCGGGTCAACTGGTCGGGCGCGAGCAGCGCATCGTCTCGCGCAGCGGCAAGGAACACCTGCTGCAGGTCTACGTGCGCCGTGGCGACATGGACAAGACCGAGCACGCCATGAACTCGCTCATGGCCAGCGTGGCCTGGGACGAGGCCCGCTTCGGCCTGCCGCTCGATCTCGAGCGCTTCATGATCGTCGCCACCAGCGACTTCAACATGGGCGCGATGGAGAACAAGGGCCTCAACATCTTCAACACCAAGTACGTGCTGGCCAACGCCGCCACGGCCACCGACACCGACTTCGCCAACATCGAGTCGGTGGTGGGCCACGAGTACTTCCACAACTGGACGGGCAACCGCGTCACCTGCCGCGACTGGTTCCAGCTCTCGCTCAAGGAAGGCCTCACGGTCTTTCGCGACCAGGAGTTCAGCATGGACCTGTGCGCCGAGGCCTCGGCGCGCGCGGTCAAGCGCATCGAGGACGTGCGCGTGCTGCGCACCGCGCAGTTCCCCGAGGACGCGGGCCCCATGGCCCACCCAGTGCGGCCCGACAGCTACGTCGAGATCAACAACTTCTACACCGTCACCGTCTACGAAAAAGGCGCCGAGGTCGTGCGCATGATGCAGACCCTCGTCGGCCGCGATGGCTTTGCCCGCGGCATGAAGCTCTACTTCGAGCGCCACGACGGCCAGGCCGTGACCTGCGACGACTTCGCCCAGGCCATCGCCGACGCCAACCCCGACAGCGCGCTGGCGCGCCTGCTGGAGCCCTTCAAGCGCTGGTACAGCCAGGCCGGCACGCCTCGCGTGCGCGCCGAGGGCCACTACGACGCCGCGGCGCGCCGCTACACGCTGTCACTCACGCAGCGCTGCGCGCCCACGCCGGGCCAGGCGCTCAAGCAGCCCTTCGTGATTCCGGTGGCCCTGGGCCTGCTCGACGCCTCGGGCCGCGAGCTGCCCCTGTCGCCCGAGCAGTGCCTCTTCGTGCTCACCGACGTCAGCCAGAGCGTGGTCTTCGAAAACATCGACAGCGCGCCCGTGCCCTCGCTGCTGCGCGGCTTCTCGGCCCCCGTGGTGCTGGAGTGCGACTACAGCGACGAGCAACTGCTGAACCTGCTGGCCCACGACAGCGACCCCTTCAACCGCTGGGAAGCCGGCCAGCGCCTGGCGCTGCGTCGCGCGCTGGCGGCCATCGCCGCGCCCGGCGCGGTGGACGCGCCGCTGGACGCCGCCTTCATCGAGGCCATGCGCGCGGTGCTGCGCCACGACGGCCTTGACGCCGCGTTCAAGGAACTGGCGCTCACGCTGCCCAGCGAAACCTACATCGCCGAGCAGCTCGAGGTGGTGGACCCGCAACGCGTGCACGCCGTGCGCGAGGCCATGCGCGAGCAGCTCGCCGACGCCCTGCAGGCCGATTGGGCCTGGGCCTACGAGGCGCACAAGGACAACGGCGCCTACCGCCCCGACCCGCTGAGCGCGGGCCGCCGCGCCCTGGCCGGCATGGCGCTCGCCATGCTGTGCCTGAACGCGCGCCGCACGGGCGACGCCGTGTGGCCCGGCAAGGCCTACCAGCGCTTCAAGGACGCCGGCAACATGACCGACCGCTTCAACGCGCTGTCGGCCCTGGTGGTGGCCGATCACGCGCTGGCGCGCGAGGCGCTCACGCGCTTCCACAGCCTGTTCCGCGACGAGGCCCTGGTGCTGGACAAGTGGTTCGCGCTGCAGGCCGGCGCCCCCGACCGCGGCGGCAACGTGCTGCCGGCGGTGAAACAGTTGATGGCGCACCGCGACTTCAACCTGCGCAACCCCAACCGCGCGCGCAGCGTCATCTTCAGCTACTGCAACGCCAACCCGGGCGCCTTCCACCGCGCCGACGCCTCGGGCTACGTGTTCTGGAGCGAGCGCGTGATCGAGATCGACCGCTTCAACCCGCAGGTGGCCGCCCGCCTGGCGCGCGCGCTGGACCGCTGGAAAAAGCTGGCCGAACCCTACCGCGGCGCCGCGCGCGAAGCCATCGCCCGCGTGGCCGCGCAGGCCGAACTGAGCAACGACGTGCGCGAGGTCGTCACCCGCGCGCTGTCCGACGATTGAATCGAAGCACGACCATGAGCCAACGCATCTCCCTCACCCGCTACCTCGTCGAGAAACAGCGCGTCGACGGCCACATCCCCTCGCAGTTGCGCCTGCTGCTGGAAGTGGTGGCGCGCTCCTGCAAGAGCATCAGCCACGCCGTGAACAAGGGCGCGCTGGGCGGCGTGCTGGGCACCGCCGGCAGCGAGAACGTGCAGGGCGAGGTCCAGAAGAAGCTGGACATCATCGCCAACGAGGTCCTGATCGAGGCCAACGAGTGGGGCGGCCACCTGGCGGCCATGGCCAGCGAAGAGATGGACAGCATCTACGTGGTGCCCAACCGCTACCCGCAGGGCGAGTACCTGCTGCTGTTCGACCCGCTCGACGGCTCCTCCAACATCGACGTCAACGTCAGCATCGGCACCATCTTCAGCGTGCTGAAGATGCCCGAGGACGACCGTGGCGTGGATGAGGCCGACTTCCTGCAGCCCGGCAGCAAGCAGGTGGCGGCCGGTTACTGCGTCTACGGCCC
This sequence comes from Hydrogenophaga sp., assembly GCF_035481345.1. GTDB lineage: Bacteria > Pseudomonadota > Gammaproteobacteria > Burkholderiales > Burkholderiaceae_C > Hydrogenophaga. The sequence goes on from NZ_DATIGV010000179.1 coordinate 63,184, forward strand.
GCAGACCACGCTGGTGCTGACCGTGGGCGACGGCGTGGCCATGTTCACCCTCGACCGCGAGCAGGGCTCCTTCGTGCTCACGCAGGAGGACGTGCAGATCCCCGCCGACACGAAAGAGTTCGCCATCAACATGAGCAACATGCGCCACTGGGACGCCCCGGTGAAGCGCTACATCGACGAGTGCCTGCAGGGCAAGGAAGGCCCGCGCGGCAAGGACTTCAACATGCGCTGGATCGCCAGCATGGTGGCCGACGTGCACCGCATCCTCACGCGCGGCGGCGTCTTCATGTACCCCTGGGACAAGCGCGAGCCCGACAAGCCGGGCAAGCTGCGCCTGATGTACGAGGCCAACCCCATGAGCTGGCTGGTGGAGCAGGCCGGCGGCGCCGCCACCAACGGGCGCGAGCGCATCCTGGACATCCAGCCCACCAAGCTGCACGAGCGCGTGAGCGTGATCCTGGGCAGCAAGAACGAGGTGGAGCGCGTGACCGCCTACCACCGCGAGGGCTGAGCCCTCGCGGACCGCCCTGCGGCCACCCGGCCCGGCGGTCCAACGGCTTGGCTATAATGCCGGGCTTCGCCGGTGTAGCTCAGTTGGTAGAGCAGCTCATTCGTAATGAGAAGGTCGGGGGTTCGACTCCTCTCTCCGGCACCAGATTCAAGACCCCGCACGCTGTCATGGTGTGCGGGGTTTTTGTTTCAGCGCGCCGCGCGGACCAGCGGCGCGGGCTGGACCGGCGCCCCACCTTCGCGCGCCATGCCCGATTGGAGCGAACCCGCCAGCGCCGCGAGTTCGTTGGCCAGCACCGACAGCACGTCGTCCATCGACAGCACACCCACCACCGCCTGACCGTCGTCACCCACGACGAGCAGGCGCCGGACCCCGTGCTCGCGCATGGTCTGGACGGCCTCGTGCACCGAGGCCTGGGCCGACACGCCGTGCAAGCGCGACGAACAGGCCTGCGCCGCGACCTGACCATCGACCGGCCGCTCGCCCGCGAGCACGTGCAGCACCAGGTCGCGATCGGTGACGACACCCACGATGCGACCGGGATCGAATGGGTCGGTCAGGCCGATGACACCCACGTGCTCGGCCTGCATGGCCCGCGCGGCCTCGCGCACCGAGGCCGTGGCGGGAACGGTGACCGGCGTGCGCCGGCAGATATCGGCAATCTTCATGGACATCTCCCCCGGGTCGGCGACCCGCGCGCCACCACTGTGGCCCCGGCGGCCGACAGCCAACATGACGCACATCAAGCACGTGGACGTCTCGCGACGGCATCGTGCGGGCATCGTCAGCCCGGTGGAGGCCCTCACCATGTCCACGGTCCAGCTCAACCTCGTGTCCGATGACGTCGTGCTGCCACCCGCGCGCACCGACGGCGGCACCAGCCTGGCCAGCGCCCTGCGGCAGCGGCGCAGCACGCGCGATTTCCTGCCCGACGCACTGAACCTGCAGGAGCTGTCTGATCTGCTGTGGGCCGCGTTCGGTGTGAACCGCCCCGAGCGGCCAGTGCGCCAGGGACGTACCGCGCCGTCGGCGCACGATTGGCAGGAGGTGGCGGTGTTTGCCGTGCTGCCCGAAGGCGCCTACCGCTACGACGCGCCGGCGCACCGCCTGAACCTGGTGAAGGCCGAAGACCTGCGCGGCGCCACCGGCCTGCAAGCCTTCGCCGGCAGCGCCCCCCTGGACCTCGTCTATGTGGCCGACTTCGCCGCCATGCACGACACACGCGCGGACGAACGCCCCTTCCTCGCGGGCGCCGACGCCGGTTGCATCGCGCAGAACGTGTACCTGCACTGCGCCGCGCATGGGTTGGGCACGGTGGTGCGCGCCCTTATCGACCGCCGCCGTCTGGCGCAGGCCCTGGGCCTCAAGCCCACCGAGCGCATCGCGCTCGCGCAGTCGGTGGGCCGCTGCGCGGCGCCGACCGAACAGTGAAACCAGCTAGGGGCGCGGCCGCACGCGCATCACAGGCACGTACAGCGACATCGGCCCGCGCACGACCAGCAGCGCCACGGTGTCGGCCGTGAGCCCGGCCAATGCCGCGTCGAACTCGGCGGGCGAGGCCACGGGCGTGGCGTTCACGGCGACGATGCGGTCGCCGCCGTCCAGACCCGCGAGCAAGGCGGCGCCAGCAGCGCTCTCCACGTACACGCCGGGCGGCAGCCGCGCCGTCCGTGCCGCGGGAACCAGCACCAGGCCGAGGCGATGGGTCGACGCAGGGTCTGGCGCCGGCTCCGGCACGACCCCTTCGTCGCGCGCGGCGCGCAGGATCACGCGCACGGTCTCGCGCCGGCCGGCGCGCCAGACCGCCACGCGCAGGGAGGCCCCGGGCACACGCGCGGCCACCGCGTTGTCCAGGTCATCGCTGGTGGCGATGGTTTGGCCGTCGATGGCCAGCACCACGTCGCCACGCCGCAGGCCGCCGCTGGGGCCGGGTTCGGGCTCGTCGCCCGACACCAGCACGCCGCCCGACTGCGGCAGGCCAAAGGCGCGCGCGAGCGCAGGCGAGACCGGTTGCGTGAGCGCGACGAAGGCCGCGCGCGGTTGTGTGTCGGCCTGGCGCAGGCGTTCGGCCACCTGCAAGGCGCGCCCGATGGGCACAGCGAAGGAAATGCCGAGGTAAAAACCGGCCGAGGAAAAGATCATGGTGTTGACGCCCACCACCTCACCCGCCGCATTGAACAGCGGTCCGCCCGAGCTGCCGGGGTTGAGCGCCACGTTGAGCTGGATCAGCGCCACACCCGCGTAGCCGGGCAGCAGACGGGGCTCGGCGCTGACGACGCCGACGGTGAGGGTGCGCTCGAAGCCGAAGGGCGCACCGAGCGCCGCCACCCACTGACCGGCGCACACGGGGTCGTCAGGCGCCAGGCGCGCCACGGGCAGGCCTTCGGCAGCCACCTTGAGCAGGGCCACGTCGGCGCGCCGGTCGGTGCCGACCACGCGCGCCGGCAACTGACGACCGTCGGACAGCACGGCCCAGACCTCGCGCCGCTGAAACACCGAGTGCGCGCTGGTCAGGATGAAGCCATCGGGTGAGAGCACGAAACCGGAGGCGGTGACGCGCTCGGCGTAAGTGGCCTGTGCCGCGTCGTCGGGCGCTGGCACCCGGCGTGCGTCCGCCATGGGAAACAGGTGCTCGGCGTCGGGCGCGGGCTCCTCCTCGCTCCATTCGCGCACGGTGAGCAGGTGCACCAGCGCGGGTGCGTTGCGCGCCACCGCCTGCACGAAGTCCGGCGGCGCCGCCGAGGCCCGTGTGGCGCACGGGGCGCCGGCACCGGCCCGTACCTCGGCCGCTGCGCCCAGACACAGGCCCAGCAGCAGACCGGCCGCCAAGCGCCTCATGGGCCCGGCGCGCGGCTCAGCGCGCAGGGCATGCGGCCTCAGGCGGAGGCTGCATGGGCATGCCGCGTTCGGCCGCGCGGCGCTCCATCAGGCGCCGGTGCTCGTCCATGATGCGCTGGCATTCCTCGGGCGTTTTGGCTGAGCGAATCTGCGCGTGGTGCTGCGCGCGTTCCTGCTCGCTCATCATCGACCAGCCGGGCGTGTGGCGCGGCCCGGCATGCCCCGGACCATACATGGGCCCGCGAACTTGCGCGCAGCCCGCGCCGAGGGCGCCGACCAGAGACAGCAACACAGCTGTGGATCGAATGGCAAAGATGTTCATGACATGCTCCTTGTGCGGTGAGGCTTGAGGCTAAAGGCGTCGCGGCGCGCTCACCTTGACGGACATCAAGCCCGAGAACAGCCCATCCGGTTCAGGCCGAGGCCAGTTCGTCCAGCACGCGCCGCTCGATCTCGGCCGGCCCCACGTGGCTCAGGTCCACCGGCAGGCTGGTCTTGAGCAGGCGCCGCGTGCCATCGCCCAGCGCCTCGCGCAATTCGCCCAGGAAGGGATTGCCCGCGAACACCACCAGCGCGCCATAGGCCTGGGCGCGTGCACCCTCTTCCAGGTAGTCGGCCAGTTCGCGCGCGAAGCGCTGGTGCTCCTTGCGCACGGGGTCCGTGCGCGGCTCGTAGGCCACGCCGCCAAAGCCCCGGTCGGCGCGTTCGCGGCCGGCGCGGTCGTCGCCGAGCTCGCTCGCCCTGAGCCGCGCCTCGGGGTGCGAGAAGGCGGCGATCTGCACCATGGGCAGCCCGCGCTCGCGTTGCATCACCCGTGCGTGCGCGGCACAGGCCACCAGAAACCATTCGACAGCAGGCATCTTCGTCTCCTTCAACAGCGGGCATCGGCGATGCCCTGGCAGATGAGGCCACGATAGGCGCGCGAACCGCCGCCGGATTTGATCCATCGCAAGGCGCCTCCTCGACCGGCCCGGCACAGTCGTTCCATCAACAGTCCGAGACCGGAGATGAACACCATGAACCCGTTCAAGCGAATCCTCGTGCCCGTGGACGGCAGCGAGACGTCGAAGAAGGCGCTGGATGCCGCCATCCAGCTCGCGCGCGCCATGGACGGCCAGATCCGCGTGATGCACGCCATCGACGAGATGATGTACGTGAGCGGCTACGAGTACACCGCCGACCTGCTGGGCGCTGCGCGCACCTGGGCGCGCGAGGCGCTGGACGGGGCGGCGGCCACCGTCAAGGCCGCGGGCGTGGCCTGCGACTCGCTGCTCATCGACGAACTGGGTCCGCGCCTGGGTGAGTCGGTGGCGCAGGCGGCGCGCGACTGGAAGGCCGACCTGATCGTGCTCGGCACACACGGCCGCCGGGGGTTCAACCGCCTGCTGCTGGGCAGTGGCGCGGAACAGATCATCCGGCTGGCGCCGGCACCGGTGATGGTGATCCGCTCCGCCAACGCGATCTGAAGCCGGCGGGGCCTGCGCACGCGGGCTCAGTGCGACATCAGCACGGGCAGCGTCATGGACTGCAACACGGTGCGGCTCACGCCGCCCAGCACCCACTCGCGCATGCGTGCGTGTCCGTAGCAACCCATGACGAGCAGATCGGCCGAGAGGTCGCAGGCGCGCGAGAGCAGCAGTTCGCCGAGGTCAGCGGGCTCGGTGGGGTCTTCATGCCATTGCACCGACACGCCATGCAGGCGGAGCCAGCCCCGCAGGTCCAGCCGGGGGCCTTGTACCGCGGGCGCGGGTTCGGGGGCCCAGCACAGCACGTCCACCCGCTCGGCGCGCTGCAGCAAGGGCAGCGCACCAGCCACCGCGCGCATCGCTTCGCGACCGGGCTTCCAGGCGATCGCGATGCGCCGCGGCAAGGCCTCGAAATCACCGGTGTACGGAACCACCAGCGCGGGCCGCCCGGTGGCGGCGAGCACGCCTTCCACGAAGTCGGGCGGCACGTCGAGCTCGGGCCCTGCGCCCGGGTCGTGTTGGCCCAGCACCAGCAGATCGGCAAACAGCGCCTGTCCGGCGAAACCCTGGAGCAGCGGGAACACGGAAATCTCGCTCCAGGTGGCGTCGCCGTCGGGTTTGCGCATCTCGCGCTCGAACACCGCGCGCGCCTCGGCGCTCCGCTGCAACTCCCGCCGCAGAAGGCTGGACGCGTGCTCACCGAATTCGGGATAGGACATGGCCGATGGCACCAGGCTGGCGGCGTACAGCGCGTCCAGCACCGCGCCATGCGCGTGCGCGAGCTGGCGCGCGATGTTCAGGCGCGCGGCGCTGCGTGCTTGGGCGTCCATGTGGACGAGAACCTGCTTGTAGACCATGGGCACTCCTTCGGATCACCCATGCAGCTTGCGGCGCGCGCGCGTCCCGCGGCTTGATGCGCGTCAACTCACCGGCGACAGCGCCCTGACGATCACAGCCTGCCCTCGATCTCCTTGAGGCGCTGACGGATCTCGCCGCGCCGCCCTTCGTCGGCGGCCGCGCGGCCCGGGCGATCGGGCGCCGCCAGCGCTTTCTCCAGCACCGGCCGGGCCTGCGCGTAGCGCTTCTTGCGCAGCAGGAAGTCGCCGTAGAAGTAGTTCGGGTCGATGCCATCGGGGTTGATCGCAAGCGCCTGCTTGAGCAGGGTCTCGGCCTTGGCGTCGTCGCCGAAGCCCAGCGGCCAGCCCGGCACCTGGTAGTACAGGCTGCCCAGGCTGGTGTAGGCCGAGCCATCGAGGGCCTTGGGGTCGAGCTTGAGGGCTTCTTCCAGCTCGGCCCGGGCCTTCTTCACCAGGTCGAGCGCACCCAGGCCTCCCTTGGCGCCCGCGTAGGTGCTGAGTACGATGCCGTGCCAGATGTGCAGTTCGGCCGACGCGGGCTCGGCGGCCACGGCCTGCGCGGCCTGTTGGGACAGGTCGGCGAAGGCGGCCTCGCGCTGCTTGTCGGGCAGCTTGTAGTTCACCTCGGCCCATCGGGCCTGGATGCCGTCGAGCTGCTGGCGCGCGCCGTCGCTGAGCGCGAGTGCGGGCCCGCTCAGGCCCGCGCCCATGGCGGCGGTGAAAGCGATGGCAAGGAGGTGGCGGTGGGCGTTCTTCATGGGGCGGTTCCTGGGTGGGTCTGGCGCGCAAAGCGCTGGATGACGGGCAACTGCTTGCGCAGCGCCCGGTCCACCAAACGCGGCAGCAGGCCGTTGAGGCGGACGAAGAATTTCTCGGGGCTGCCGAGGTAGAGCTCTTTCGGTTCATCGCGCAAGGCGTCGACGATCTGACGGGCCACGGCCTCTGGCGGGTCCATGGCCACCTGCAACTGGCGGTTCATCTGCACCATGGCGTCGGCGTTCATGGCCGTGCGCGTGGAGCGCGGCGCGGCGTAGAGCACGCGCACCGGGCCGTCGGCCAGTTCGCGGCGCAAGGCCTCGGCAAAGCCGCGCAGCGCGAACTTGGTGGCGCTGTAGACCGCCTGGCCCGGATAGCCGATGGAGCCGAAGATGGAGCCGAGGAACACCACCATGGCCCGAGGGCGCTCGTGCAGCAGCGGCAGCACGGCGCGCGTGAGCTGAAGGGTGGCCGTGAGGTTGAGCGACACCAACCGCTCGATGCCCGCGTCGTCCATGGCGTCGAACAGGCCGAAGTGGTTCACCCCGGCGGCGTTGATGAGCCCATCGAAGGGGCCCATCTCGCGCGCGGCGTCCACCACGGCCTGGCGGCCCTGCGGCGTGTGCAGGTCGGCCACCACCACGCGCACGCGCTGCGGGTGGTGTTCGGCCAGACCGAACAGGGCCTCGGCCCGGCGGCCCACCACCAGCACCCGCGCCCCGCGCCGGCACAGCTCCGCCACCAAGGCCTCGCCGATGCCACCGCTCGCTCCGGTGAGCACCCAGCGACTCGTTGCCAGATCCATGGCGTTCTCCTCAGGCCGCCATCGCCGCCACCGGCCGTTCGGCCGGGCGCAGGGCACGGAACATGTCTCCGTAGAGACGGTAGACCACGCGGGCGGTGTGCAGCACGGCCTGGCGGTCGCCCTCATCGTCGAGGCGGTTGACCAGGCCGGCGAACAGCTGGATGTGGTCGAGGTCCAGCGCGCCGTGCGAGCTGAGGTAGCTGAAAGCGGTGTGCGGCAGGCCCAGCGCCTCGCGGATGTGTCCCGCCGCGCGCGTGGCGAGCTGGATGCTCGTGCCTTCGAGCACGTTGACCATGCCGAAGAAACTCACGGGGTTGTGGCGGTGGATGCGGTCGTACACATAGCTGACCATGAGCTCGGTGGCCAGGCCTGGCTCGCCACCGCGCACCGCGTCGACGTCACCGCCGCAGGCCTTGATGTCGTTGAGGATCCACTCCTGGTGGCCGTATTCCTCGTCGATGTACTCGGCCACCGCCGCGCGCAGCCATTCCAGCCGGTCGGGCAATCGCGCGCCACACGCCATGAGCAATGGCACGGTGTGCTTGACGTGGTGGTAAGCCTGCGTGAGGAAGGCGATGTAGTCGCCAACGGTGACGCGGCCTTCCATGGCGTGGGCAATGACGGGCGCGCCGAGCAGGTAGGCGCGTTCGCTGGCGGTCTGGGCCTGCAGCTGGTCGAAGAAGTTCATGCGGTGTCCTGGGTAGAGGCAAGGGGATCGAGCGTGGTGAGCGCAGCGGCGTAGTGAGCTCGCAAGGCCTCGCGGCGCAGGCGGCCGTTGCTGGTGGCCAGGCCGTTGCCAACGGAAAAGGGCTGCTCGGCGCGCCGCCAGTGGTGCGCCCGCGCGTAGTCGGGCAGCGTGGCATTGACGGCCGCCACGGCGTGGGCCAGT